>CAYNDU010000011.1:0-27291 GCA_964395615.1 uncultured Pirellulaceae bacterium
GTTCTTAAGTGCCAACGGCACGTTCCCATGTCAGCCCGGGGTGGAGCGACGTGAGCCTGGCGAGCGTCGCGCAACCCAAGGGTACTCGACCCGCCAAAGCCCAAAAGCCCCAACGGGGCGGCCCGAATCAGGGCGCACTGTTTTCACTCCCAAATATGCCGTTTATCAATCTCGATTCCTTGTCTCTTGCGTAGCTCGCGGAATGTGTCCGGGAACGATATCCGCCTTGCCCGTAGGAGACGGACTCTTCCTGCCCTGCTGATAGACTTACCGACCAAGCTCAGCCGTCCTATCCGTTCACGGCCCTGTGCCGTGAACGGATACCTTTTTTCTTCTGGTCGCCCGATCTCAACATGGGCTCGGCCCTCTCGGAGTCTCGGGCAAGTGCGCCCGGCGCGTGACGCCATCATCGTCGGCTGGTTCGCGCAGCCAGGCTAGCCGGGCCAGCTTGGCTAACCGGGCATCGGGCAGAAACTGGGCTTCTCCTGGTTTCACCATTTTGCCATACTTTCGCGCTGTGCTGCCGTTCGCGCTCCGTGTCCGCAATGGGATTAGTACGCCAGTCGTGTCACCACGAGCGGCATGGAAGCCCGCAGCGTGGCACCTGTACTAGCTGGCAAACGCGCCATGCGCGACGGCCGTCCGCAACGGCTGGCGGGGTGAGCGGATCACGGATGAGCGCGGCCTTCTTTTCGGAGGTCGGACGGGCAATGGGGAATGGAGAAACCATGACATCAACGTCGGCTGTCAAGCATCCTCGTACCATCTTCTTTTCGGTTGGCGAGCCGAGTGGCGACTTGCACGGGGCGAATCTGATCAGGGACTTCCAGGTGTCCGAGCCGGACATCAACGTGATCGGTTTTGGCGGCCCGAGGATGCAGCAGGCAGGAATGGAGTTGTTGAGCGACCTGACTCAACTGGCTGTCATGTGGATTGTCGACGCGGTAGCCAACCTGGGAACATTTTGGAGACTTCTGCAGGTGGCCGACGAGTACTTCCAAAGACATCGGCCGGACGCGGTGGTTCTCATTGACTACCCCGGATTCAATTGGTGGATCGCGAGAAAAGCACGGAAGCATGGAATCCCCGTCTTCTATTATGGAGCACCTCAGATGTGGGCATGGGGCAGTTGGCGCATTCGGAAACTGCGCCGACTGGTCACCCATGTGATATGCAAGCTTCCGTTCGAAGCAGAATGGTATCAGTCGCGTGGGTGTGACGCCGTCTATGTTGGGCACCCCTATTTCGATGAACTCCAATCGAAGCCGGTTGACCGCGAGTTCATGCACCGACTCGGATCGAGACAACTCGGACGTCTGGTCGCGCTCCTGCCGGGATCGCGCACCCGAGAAGTGCAAAGCAACCTGCCTGCTTTCATCAAGGCGGCCGGGCACGTCCACAGACGCGCACCGGGCACTCGGTTTGCCGTCGCCGCCTACAACGACGCTCAAGGCAAACTCGCTCGACAAATACTGCAGGGCTGTGAACTGCCCATCGAGGTCTATGTCGACCGAACGAGTGAACTGATTCAAGTGGCCCACTGTTGCATGGCATGTTCGGGTTCGGTCTCGTTGGAACTGATGTACTTTACGACTCCGGCCGTTATTCACTATCGTCTGAATCGCCGCATGTATTTCTTCGTAAAGCACTTCATGATGCAGGTGCGCTACATGACACTGGTCAACCTGCTGGCCTGCGACGATCGCTACAACGTTCGGCAGGGGTCCTTTGATCCAACCGAAGCGGGCGCCGAACGGATCCCCTTCCCCGAATACCCAACCTGCACCGACCGATCGATCGCGCTGGCCGAGCACACACTGACCTGGTTGGCCGACCCGGTCGCGCATCAGCACAAAATCGACCAGCTGGTCGAATTGAGGGCCCGGTTTGGTTCAGCAGGCGCCACGAGGACGGCAGCTCGTTTCATTCTCGATCAGCAGCCGAAAGTCCCTTACCGTTCGGTAGCCTGAACGATTACACTAGACTGCATGGGAGACCATGATCGAGTCCTCGTTCAATCGGACTCGCTCGTCATAGCCCCGGCCGCATCTCCGGGGCAGTTCATCGGGAAGCGCCTGTAACCTGAGCAGGCACGCCGGGCCGGCAGGTGGCGAGCCGTACGTCTGATTTGTTTTTCGAGATTCCACTTTTTGGGGAAATGCCATGAACCGAGTTCTTCCGGCGCGAAGCATCGGTTACTCACTCGCGCTTGCCGGTCTGTTCGCCCTGACCGCCTCTCCTCGGGCCGCCCCGGCCCAGAACGCGGGCGAGGCGCCCGGCAAGAAGGCGGGCGAGGCGCCCGGCAAGAAGGCGGGCGAGGGCAGGTACGGCGATCCACGTCGTTTCGAGTCTGCGATCGAGGCCTTTGAAAGGCAGGACGCCGCCAATCGGCCCGAACCGGGTTCCGTCCTCTTCGTCGGTAGCTCAACGATTCGCATGTGGCACGCCACGGTCGAACAAGACATGGAACCCTTGAGAGTCGTAGCACGCGGATTCGGCGGCAGTAATATGAACGACGCGCTTCATTATGCCGACCGCATCATCCTGGCATACCGACCTCGAGCCGTTGTGCTGTACGAAGGGGATAACGACATCGCCCAGGGCATTTCCCCCGAGCTTGTCGCAAAGACATTTCAGCAACTGGTCAGGAAGATACATGCCCGTTTGCCAGAGACGCGTATTTACTTCCTGGCGATCAAGCCAAGTGTTAAGCGTTGGTCAATGATTGACCGGATGAGAGAGGCGAACCGGCAGATCGCCGCGGCATGTGGGCGGGACGAACGCTTAACGTACGTTGACGTTGCGACACCAATGCTCGACCGGCAGGAGAAGGTACGCTCAGACCTGTTTCGGAAGGACATGCTTCACATGAATCCACGAGGATACGCGCTTTGGGTATCCATACTCAAGCCGATGTTGCACAAGCGGGAGCTGGTTCACCAGCCGGCCACGCCCAAGCCATCCGGTGCCGGCCAACACCCCAAACCCTAGACGGCTCATAGGACCAGCGTGCGCGACATGCGACAGCCTTGCCATGGGGAGTTTCCGACACTCGTCCGCGGCCATATCAGAGTACTGACGAGAAGGGGGAGATCAACGTGTTCCGGCTCGAACCACAACGGACGGCCTACGACCTGAACTTTCAAATCGCAGGCGTACCGATCCGAGTCCATCCGTTCTTTTGGTTGGCCACGATCGTCCTCGGTTCCGCGGGCCTGAGCTCGGGCAACGAAGAACCGAATGCCGGGATGGTGCTGCTGATCTGGGTGTTCGTCGTGTTGGTGTCGATCGTTGTGCACGAAATGGGACATGCCCTGGTCATGCGTTTTTTTGGCGAGACGGCACACGTCGTTCTCTACATGCTCGGCGGGCTGGCCATCTCCGGTCCATCCGAGGGATTCTCGTTAGGCGGAGGAGGCCGCCGAACGAACTACACGCAGATCGCGATCAGCCTGGCCGGCCCGGCCGCGGGGTTCTTATTGGCGGGATTCGTGATCGCCCTGATCTATGCGTTGGGCGGCAGTTTCTCGGTTCACGGGGAAGATTTCCCGTTCTACAGATTGACGGTGCCGCCCGATCTGAGCGACCCGCTGATCGTGATGATCGGGGACGCCCTGTGGGTCAATATCTTCTGGGGCCTGGTCAATCTGCTACCCGTGTTTCCGCTCGACGGTGGCCAGACAGCTCGAGCCATTTTTGAAATTAATCATCCGTCGAACGGATTCATGCAATCGCTCCAACTGTCGATCGCAACGAGCATCGTGATGGCCCTCGTCGGTCTGTTCATCATGGAAGATACGTTCGTGGCGCTGATGTTCGGCTCTCTCGCAGCGTCCAATTACATGACGCTTCAGCAATTACGGGGCGGCGGACGTGGAGGGTTCGGAGGACGACCGTGGTAGAATCCGCCGAGTTGCAGCAGCCGGTCACCACGTCGGGCCGCCGACTTGTGGTGCTCGGCGCCAGCAATGCGACGCTCGGTCTGGCTCAGATCCTGGCGATTGCGCAATCCGCCTGGGGCCCACCGCTCGATGTCATAGCCGCTCTTGGGCATGGACGATCGTACGGTCAGGCGAGTACGGTGATGGGTCGAACATTGCCGAGCATTGTCGACTGTGGCCTTTGGGACGCTCTCGCTCAACGGCCGCCCCTCCCAACCTACGTGCTGATTACCGACATCGGCAACGATATCGTCTATGGTCACACGGCCGACCGCATCCTTCGATGGATAGACTCCTGTCTGGAACGTCTCAGTCCTCTTGCCGATCGGCTGATCGTGACCCGGCTTCCGATACTCAGCCTGGCCGCCGTCTCGCCCGGAAAATTCAAGATTGTGCGGCGACTCCTCTTTCCCGGTGCGAAGATTGACCAGAATCAGGCGATGGATCGCGCCGAGGCGATCGACCAAGAACTGCTTTCTTTTTCCCAGTCATTCGGAGCCTACGTGGTCAATCCGGACCCCAATTGGTACGGCTGGGACCCCATCCACATTCGGCGTCGCTACCGATCAAGGGCGTGGCGAACCATGCTCGGCGGGTGGTTCGATGGCCAACCGCCGTCCAGCGCTCAACCGTCCCGGTTGCTCACGTTTCGCCTGCTCTTTGCACGTCCTAATGCCTGGCACCAATGCGGATTCTCCAGACAATCACGCCAGCCAACGTACGGGCGCGCAGGTCAACTGACTCTCTCGCTTTACTAGCCAACACAACACGTAACGACGCGTACGGACGAGCCGTCCGGCAGACGCACCGGCACTAACCGATTGCTTTCATCGGCCCGAACGAAACGGTTGCACTGCGCAAAACTCCGACCCAACTTCGTGTGCGTGGGCGATCGCTACGCAACGCTGAATGTAATTGAAACGTCGCTACTCTCAACAACTCGACGTGCGATGTTCAGCGCAATGACACGCACGTTTGGTGATGCGGCGCAACAGAAGACCGCATGACGATTGGAACAAGTTTTAGAAAAAATGTTTCAAAAGCGTGGAAAACATGTTGCATTAATCGCAACGATGCGTACAAATACTAACTTAGGACGGGTAACCATGTCGTACTTGTTTGATTTTCCAAATCGAGAAGCGGTTTTCAAACAAGACGCCCAAGTGTGGGAAGTGGTTTTTCGAGTAGGTGGAACGCCGGTCCGTTGGCTCTCCGGTAAATTGCTTGAGAGCAATCAGGAAGCCCGGGTGACGGAGTTCACCGTAATCCTTTGTTAACGGAGGACGAACTGTGGCCAAGAAGAAGAAAGCTGCCAGGAAGAAGGCAGCGCCGAAGAAGAAGACCGCTAAGAGGCGAGTAGCCAAGAAGAAGGCGGCACCGAAGAAGAAGAAGAAGAAGGTCGTGAGGAAGAAGAAAGCGGCGCCAAAGAAGAAGAAGAGAGTAGCCAAGAAGAAGAAAGCGGCGCCCAGGAAGAAAAAGAAGGTAGCCAAGAAGAAGACCGCCAAGAAGCGAGTCGTCCGAAAAGCTGCCAAGAAAACCGTGAAGCGAAAGAAGAAATAGGGCCGTTTCGAGACCCTGTCTGCCCGTCATATGATGGCGGGCCCAGTCGCCAAGACCTGGCGATCCCGAAACAACGAGAAAGAGCCGCAGAGACTGCTAAGTCTTTGCGGCTCTAAGCGTTATGTCACGCCAGAAGGCTCCCGATCGGGCCGATACCGTTCAGCCGAGGACCGGCAACGACGGGGCCGGAGGCTGTGAGGCCGCCCGTTCCGCAAGGTTCGCTGCCAACTGATGGCAGATCTTCTCCAAATACGGGCCCACATTCGGATCATCAAAATTGGCAGACATCGTGCCGGCATCTCCGTGCTCGCGTACCTGTATGTTAATCGGTACGTCGCCCAGGAAAGGCACTCCCATTTGTTCGGCTCTCTGCCGAGCGCCCCCACTACCAAAAATGTCGTACCGTTTCTGACAATCCGGACACACAAAGCCGCTCATGTTCTCAACCATTCCCAACACGGGAATGTTTACGGTGTTGAACATCGCCACTGCCTTCACTGCGTCGAGCAGGGCCACTTCCTGAGGTGTACAAACAATGACCGCACCGGTCAGGGGCAGCAGTTGTGATAATGTCAGGGCAATGTCTCCGGTACCGGGTGGCATATCGATAATCAGGTAATCGAGATTCCCCCATGCCGTGTCACGCAGGAACTGCGTGATCGCCCCGTGAAGCATTGGACCGCGCCACACGACCGCTTCATCTTTGGGTACAAAGAAACCCATCGAAATCACCGGCATACCCTGCACGTGAATCGGCTGGATCTTGTTTTCCTTCGCTTCCGGCTTTCCATCAACGCCCAGCAAGTGTGGAATGCTCGGACCGTAAACGTCTGCGTCCATCAACCCGACCCGGCATCCGCTCCGCTTGAGCCCCAGGGCAATGCTGGCGGCGATCGTACTCTTGCCAACCCCACCCTTGCCCGATCCGATCGCAATCACCGACTTGGATCGCAACCCGATTTCCCCCAACGCATGGGGCACTCGGTCGAATTCCGTTCGATCGACCGTGATCTTGGACAACTGTGGAATCTTCGCCTGCAGATGACGTTGGAGCGAAGAAGTTGTGTCCTCCCAGAGGGGTGCTGAGTGGGTGGTCAGGCCCAGCTTCAGACTCAACGTGTCGCCGTCAATTTCGATATCGCGAATTTGGTCGTTCGCCAGCGCACTGCGCCCGGTTTCGGGATCGTAAAAGTCCTTGAGTGCCGCCTCGACCGTCGACTCGGTAATCTGGCTTTCGGCCATCTTTTCAACTCCCTCTCATATCTATGGAAACAATGGTCGCGGCATGATTCTCCGACCGTCGCCGCAACGTCAAGCTCGATTTCGTCACCGTCCGCCCGGGTAACGGACGGGTCATGTCTCATCACCGTCCGACCACGGCAGTCGATCCCACAGACGGTGTCGCACGGACGACCCATCCATCCGGTAACGGGCCACTTGCCGCTTCCAGAGGTCAGCCAGGCGAACGATTTCGCGGGTTGAAAACAGACCGACTGCCGCTCCTTGTTCTCTCAAGAACCACTCGGTGTCCGCCAATTGCCGTGTCCCCACCACGGCGGCTCGAACATGAGGATAGTCACGGCCCAGCCATCTGAGTCGGCTTCCAACGGCCTCCAGATTCCGGTCGGTCACCTCGATGACCAACAGGCTGGCCGGCGCTTCGGACAACAGCGGTGGGATTTCGGGCCAGCTGCGAACCTCGTGCACTCGGGTAGGTCGCCCACTCGGATCACTAGCCTTACCAGACTCACGGGCCCCACCAGACACACGGGCCCCACCCAACGCTCGACGAAGCCTCACCGCCCACGCACCGGTGGACTCGAAAACCACCAAACGGGCTGTAAGTTGCCGTACACGCATACCAAATCCTAGAGCCCCTCGCCAATCATGGCAACGGCCCCATTGACGGTCCCGTCAGGGGGCGGGCACCGGTTCCAACGGCATCTGGCCGATCATCGGTCAATCCGTGCTCCACCCATCATCGTCAACCTGGTTACCCGTTCCTGGTGTCCGCATCGAGAATCGAACCAGGCGGACCACGTGATTCTAGGATGTCCCGTCGCCCAGTCGCCGATGCAGCCGAGCACGGTTGATTCCGAGTAGCTCCGCGGCTCGAGTCTTGTTCCCCTTCGCCAGACGCATGGCGCGCTCGATCAACTCCTGCTCGATTTCAGTCAACAGTTGGTCCAGGCTAATGACCTCCTCGGAGCGACGCGGATGGCGCTCCGGCGCTGCCGACCAACGGACTTCCGAGGGTAAATCCTCCCAGTCGATTGTCGGCCCCTCAGCGTTGCGGCACGTCGACGTAACCACCTCGTTCAGCTGCTCCACGTTGCCCGGCCAATCATACCCGACCAACTCGTCCATCGCTTCGGCGGTGAAGCCACCCAACTGTTTTTCTTGCTGGGCGTTCTGCGATTCGACAAAGAACTGGGCGAGCAGCGGGATATCCTCTCGACGCTCGGTCAAGGAGGGCATCCGAATCGTCATCGTACTAAGCCGTTGAGCCAATTCGTTGCTAAAAGACCCGTCGGCAACTGCCTCCTCCAACGGCCCCCCTGCCGTGGCAATCGTCTGCATTCGAAATCCCGGCAGGGTAAGAAAGCCGCATAACTCGGACTGTGCTTCCTCACTCAGTTGCTCCACGTCCAGTAGCAAAAGAGCCGGAATCCGCTCGCCGCCCGAATCGTCCGCCTGAACCAACAGCGCCCGAATCGTTGACTGCACGATTTCAGCATCCACCAATGGGCAATAAATGGGCATCAACGGACGATTCTCACTCCCGGCCGACTGTTGGTGAATCCATCGAGCCGTATGTTCGCGACCGCTGCCGGTTGGCCCGAAGACCACCGTTCGCAGTTGTGCCTTCGCGGCCACCTCCACCTGTGCTTGCACCCGGTCGATGACCGCGCCGGCACCGATCAACTCGCCAACCGAGAATTGACGAAGCAGTTTGTGACGCAGGTGGTTCAGAGTCCGGTGCAGCTCCATCGATTCGCCAACCGCCTGCGGCGGCAACACACCGACCGTGGGCCTGGTGAACAGCATGGAAAGGACACCGACGCACTGGATCGGCTGCTCGCCCAGCGGTACGAACACCGCCTGCCGCTCGAGCAGTTGACCTTTGCCGGCGTGGAGGGTGATCTTCCCGGTAAGTAGTTGCCCGTTCCACGCAGCTGGGGGCGGGCAGAGACCGGCGGCCGCCCCCGCGGGGGACGAACCGGGGCCGGACGACTCGTAGCGGACGGTTTGCCCGATTAATTCGTCACAGGAAAGGCCCACGAGATCCGCACATGCCGTGTTACAGTAGACAATCCGCTTCTGATCATCGCAAACAAACAGCGGGCCGGGGCATTCGTCCAGTAATCGTCCGAGCGCATTGACTCTCGAACGCACGCGAGCCATGTCACACTCCTTATGGCGGCAGGTCCTGTCCTACTCTTCAGGGTGCGAATCTTGTCGGAATTCACCAGCGGCCGCCGATCGGGCGACTCGGTCGGCTTCCTTACGTGGCCGGGCGACCGGGTCGAGAACGACCCCGACGGGGTCGGCCATCGACGTGGTCTGGATTCTCTCACCATAATCGAGATCGGCCAATGGCGACCGGTTGAGTTGGTCTTGTGATCGCCCGACCCCTGGTTCGGCGAGTTCGGCATTGCGCAGCGCAGCGCCCGGCGACAGGCCCAGGACGAAAACGAGCAACGTGCAGACGAACGTGCCTGCCAGCGCGCCGACTCCGCCTCGAGCCGGAGGTGCCGTCGTCTGCGGCTGAAAATACAAGATGCTGACAACTCGCAGATAATAGGCCGCCGCGATGGCCGCGTTTATCACTCCGACAATTGCCAACACCAGGAACCACCCGGACATCATCCCCTCGCCGGCCAACGATACGCGAATAGCGCTCGTGAAGAGTGTCAACTTGCCCCAGAATCCAGCCAGCGGCGGAATTCCGGCGAGCGAGAACATGCAGATTGCAAGTGCCGCAGCCGCCCAGGGGCGCGTCCATCCCAAACCTGCCAACTCAGACACCTGATCGACCTCGCGCTCCTCGTCGCCCAGGTAAGCGAGGACGGCGAACGTGCCAAACGAAGCGAGGGCATAGACGGCCAGGTAAAAAACGAGGGCGGAAATCCCTCCAAATTGGGCCGCAGCCATGTAAACGGCCAGCCCGATCAGCATGTATCCTGCATGGGCAATCGAGGAATATGCCATCAGCCGCCGTATATTCGTTTGCCACAATGCACAGACATTGCCCAACGTCATTGTCAGCAACGCCAGCACCAGAACAACCTGCCAGCCAATTTCCAGGTTGGCCGGCACCGTCATGGCAACCAGCCGGATGAGAGCGATCATGCCGGCAATCTTGGGCGCTACGGCCAGAACGCCCGCATTGAGATTCGTGGTCCCCTGGTAAACATCGGCTGCATAGAAGTGGAACGGCACCGCCGTGATCTTGAATCCAAGGCCCGACACGACCAGAATCAGCCCCACCACGTATAGACTCAGTTTCTCCGCCGACAAATCGTGGATGGCTCTCTGGATCCCCTCGGTGGAATGGCCACCGATGATCAGCGTTGAGCCATTGGCCAAGCCGTAGAAGAAGGCCATTCCGTACAACAACAGCGCCGAAGCAAGGATGCTGAGAAAGAAATACTTGGTTGTCGCTTCCGCGCTATCTCGATTGCGACGCCCGAGAAACAACAGGATGTAGGTCGGGATCGATATCAGTTCGAGCGAAACAAACAGGAATACAAGATCGTTGGCCCGACAGACGAGCATCATGCCCGCGACCAACATCATGATGCTGCCCAACAACTCGGTAGCCAGACGGCGCGTACCGGCGCGCGAGGCAACCAGTGTAAAAAGGAGCCCGAACAACAGGCACAAGTACCGCCCCATCTGCCCCAGGTAATCCAGTATCAATGGGCCGTTCAATCCGACCGTGCCCCCGGCCAGGTCCACCCAAAGTGGACCCTCGTTGAACAACAGGACCCACAATGCCACTCCATACGTCACCATCGACAGGCTCGCCCAGAGCATCCTGCCGGGCGAGAACGTTCCACCCAGATAGATCCACGTGGCGATAACGATCAATATCACCTCGGGCCAAACCATGCCAATGGTCGCCAGATTAACGATCACCGGTTGCTGCCTCCCGCCGGCTGATGCGCCGAGTCGATTGGGATGTCTGTTTCGTAACCGACGGCGGCGCGTCGGTATGTGTCATCAGAGCCGCCTGGGACGCGGCCGTGAACTTGTTCAACGTGGGGGCCATTCGATCGAGAAAGAACCGCGGCTGGATCCCGATCCAGAGTACCAGCGCGGCCAGCGGGGCCAAAGCCGCGATCTCGCGCACATTCAAATCGCGGACTTCGTGCGGTTCGCCCGATTCACCGACCGGTTCCCGCAGGGGGCCAAAAAAGACCCGTTGTACCATCCACAACATGTACCAAGCGCCTAATACAACACCACTCAACGCCAATACGGAAATCAACTTCAACTGGCCCGATGCGATCTCCGGAGACTCGGCCCACGCTCGCTGGAACATGCCCAATAGGATCAGGAACTCGCCGGCAAACCCGTTCATGCCGGGAAGACCAATACTCGACAATGTGAAGACCAACATGAAGAACGCCAGCCAGGGCAGGCGTCGAGCGAGCCCACCGAACTGGCGGATCTCACGTGTGTGATAACGTTCGTACAGCATCCCGACCAGTGCAAACAGCGCCCCGGTCGAAATACCGTGGTTGATCATCTGCAATGTGCCTCCCTGCACGCCGATGCGATTGAGCGCGAACAGGCCGAGCATGCAGTACCCCAAGTGACTGACACTAGAATAAGCAATCAACCGCTTGATATCACTCTGCGCCAACGCCACGAGGGCGCCGTAGATGATCCCCGCGACCGCCAGCCACAACATCCATGACATACAAATCGCGGTCGCATCGGGAAGCATGCCGATATTGAACCGGACGAACCCATACGTGCCGATCTTCAACAGAATCCCCGCCAAAAAGACACTTCCTGCCGTTGGAGCCTGAACATGGGCCAAGGGCAACCAGGTATGGAGCGGGAATAACGGAACCTTGATGGCAAATCCGGCAAACAAGCCGATGAAGATCGCCACTTGCCACGTGACCGGCCGGATCGGATGAAGCTGCAGACCCAAAGTCAACTCGGGTATCGAAAACGTCAGCACGCTCGACTGCTGGTAGTTCCAGAAAACGATCGCCAGCAACGAAAGAAACGTCAACATGCTGCCGGCCAGCGTATAGACAAAAAACTTCCGAGCCGCATATTGCCGGTGTTCGCTACCCCAGATGCCGATCAAAAAGAAAAGCGGAATCAGCGTGAATTCGAAAAAGATGTAGAACAGGATGATATCACGGGCGGCGAATACGCCCAGACACCCGCACTCCAGCAGCAACAACATCGCATAGAACAAGGGCTCGTTCCGCTTGATGGCCTCCCAACTGACCAACACGCTCGTGACCATCAACAAGGCCGACAGCCCGAACAACCACAGGCCAAGCCCGTCGAGGCCGGTACTGAAACGAACATCGAACAACGAGTAGGCACCCAGCCACGAAGTGCTCTCCACCCCGAATCCGTCACCAACAACTCCCGATGCGGGAAAACTGGTTATCAAGAAGATGGCCGCCACCAAGGTAATCAGCGTGACACCCAGCGCAGCAGCGCGCACGGCGCCTCGACCCAGCGGCGCCAGCGGCCACATCAAGAGTGCCCCTGCCAACGGCAAGAAAATCGTGACCACCAGTAACTGACTCATGTCTTCCATCAGTTTGACCCTTACCACGTACGTCCGGTCCGACCGTCAGGCGCGCCGCTCTGCGTTTATCGCCCGACCGCCACTCTCTCTACTCACCTCTCGCCACGGAATCAAGGTGAGCCCGCCCCACCACCACCGGTCAATATGCCGCTGACCAACCGCATCAACTCGCCGGCCAGGTGCTTGTCAACCGCCAGGATCAGAACCAACGCCCCCAACAACATTCCCAACGCATAGAACTGCACCAGCCCCGTCTGCATCGACCGCATCAGCGCGCCAACGGCCAACGGTACGCGGCCGGCTAGATTCACCAGTCCATCAACAACCCACTGATCGATCAGATCGCAAAATCGGGCCATCAACCGGATCGGCCGCACAATGGCCACATCATATAACTCGTCAAAGAAGAACTTGCCGAACGATAGTCGATAAGGGGACACAAACCGACCGAGAAGCAGCGGCGCCGAGATAACCAGCAAGAAAAGCCGGAGCAGTTCGACAACCAGCGTCACGGTCCACCCAAGTCCCACTCGACCAAGACCTCGCTGCACCTGTTGCACAACCCGGTTGTCGCCCCACCGAACCACCGACTCCGTATCGCTGGCCCTCGTCAGCCATTGCAAATCCATCAAAGACTGCAACCAGCGAATCTCGCGCTGATCCTCAAGATAGAAATAGGCTGCGGCCAACAGACCGCCAAGCGCCACCAAGGTACTGGTAGCCGCTACGGAGAAATGGAATTCGCCCAGCGCTGCGGTTTGCGCTATCGAACCGGTGAGCGACGGCGTGCCTGCCAAAAGCTCGGCAAATGGGTGCGATCCCTTCGTCAGGCTTTCATCGAGCACCAGCCCCACACCGGCTGCAAAGACGGCCAGAATCACCAATGGCCAGACCATGAATCGAGGCGATTCGTGCGCATGGTGACCCGCCTCGGCCGGCACCCGCAGCGGCCCGAAGAACGTCATCAAAAACGCTCGGAACGTGTAAAACGCCGTCAAAAAGGCAGTGAAAATGCCGATCAGGTAGAGCCAATGGTAGGCCCAGGCACCCCGCGATAACTGCGCATCGGAGAGCCCCTCCAACGTGGCCGGTGGCGAACCGCCGGCCGAATGACCGGCCGTCGCTGCCTCGTCCTCGGTTTCTGCCGCCGGATCCGCTTCTCCCTGCCTTCGAGACAACTCGTGAGACATCGTCTCTGATCGCGTATGAACCGCCGCAACAATTGCGTCCTTACTCCAGAAGCCGGACAACGGAAAGATCCCGGAAAGAGCCAGGCAGCCGATCAAAAATGTCCAGAACGTGTACGGCATCAGGTGCCTCAGCCCCCCGAAACGGCGCATGTCGATCACGTTACCCATTGCGTGCATTACGCTACCGGCTCCGAGGAACAACAACGCCTTGAAGAAGGCGTGCGTGAACAGGTGAAACATGCCGGCCGACACGCCGGCCAGGGTGCCCACGCCAAGTGCCAGAAACATATAGCCCAATTGACTGATCGTGCTGTAGGCCAAGACCCGTTTCAAATCAAATTGGGTCAGCGCGATCAAACCGGCCAGTAGCGCCGTGAATCCGCCTATGCCGGCAACGACCAGTTGAGCGTCGGGCGACGCAACGAACAGAGGTGTGCAGCGGGCCACCATGTATATTCCCGCGGTCACCATGGTGGCGGCGTGAATCAACGCGCTCACCGGCGTGGGACCTTCCATCGCGTCCGGCAACCAGACGTGCAATGGGAATTGAGCGCTCTTACCGCAGGCCCCCAATAACAACAACAGGCATATCGCCGTCCCCAACGTACCACCCACGTAGTTGCCTTCGGCAATCCGCTCGGCGCCGAAAAGACCGGCGACCGGCACCGTGGCGGCCGTCGCAACGTCCTCGACCGAACCGGCCGTCACCGAAGTCAAGCTCGACGACGCATCGAGGGGCAGGTCATGGTAATTAAGCGTTCCGTACGTGGTCCACAGCAGGAAGATGCCGAGCATGAAGCCAAAGTCACCGATGCGATTCACGAGAAACGCCTTGCGACCGGCCGCCGCCGCGGCCGGTTTCTCAAACCAGAATCCGATCAACAGGTAACTGCACAACCCGACCGCTTCCCAAAACACAAAAAGAAGGAGGAAGTTGCTGACGGAAACCAGCATGGTCATCGAAAAAACGAAGAGCCCGATATAGGCAAAAAACCTGGAGTAGCCCCTGTCGCCTTTCATATAGCCGACCGAGTAGATGGCTACGAGTGACGATATCAACGTAACCATCGACAGCATGATGCAGGTCAGGGCATCGGCGCGGAGCACAATGTCAATCCGAAAATCGCGCATGGCGGAAGCCGCATTCCCCACGGGGTCCGACCACTCAAAAGCCTGTCCAATATCCGCCCAGGTCCAGAGTGATACCACGTGCTCGTAGCCCGCTGGTTGATTCCGGACCGTATTCAACAGGGCCAGGCTACAGCCGAACGAGCCGAGCAGACCGAGAATCACGGGCCAGTGGCTCTGATGGCGCAGTACGCGAGGTCCCAGCACGCCAATCAAGACGGCCGCGGTCAACGGTAACGCCGGCACTAGAATCATCAACAAGTTCATATTCTCGCCCATGTCACACGCGGTTGCGATTCAATTGCTTCCGGTCCTCTTCCTCCGGCAGTCGCCCGGCCGGCGTCAACGTCGGATACTCTTCCGGTTCGACCCGCTCCTCCGGAACTTCTTGATCCAAGAACGGCGGCTCGCCATCTTCACGCAGCTCTTGCCAAATCGCCAGATCCAACTTTCCACTGTGGCCCGTCAACGCCAAGATCAACGTCATCGCGATCGCTGCTTCACATGCGGCCACCGTGATGATGAAGAGAACCATCATCTGTCCGCCCCAGTCATCGTGATAACGTCCCCATCCGACCAGGCTGACGGCAATACCTTGTAACATCATCTCGGCCGACAGGAATACCACGATCAAGTTGCGGCGCACGAGAAAACCGACCATGCCGATCGCGAACAGCAGGCCGCCGACGATCAACATGTTGTGCAACAGGGCGAGTTCATGGGTTTCAGTCACGAATCGAGCCCTCCCGTTCTTCGGCAGGCAAACTGCCGCTCTGTATCATGATGGCCAACGCCCCTACCAAGGCAATTAACAACAACGTTCCGCCGATCTCCACACTTAACAAGTGCCGGCTGAATAACTCGGCACCAAATCGAGCCATGTGCGCGTCAGCCAAAACGTCACGTGCGGTACCGGCGCCCGTTTCCATCCCACTTACCGAGTAGGCCGTCTTGACCGCAAAAGTCAAAACGCCCACCAGTAAAGACGCAACCACCGTCGAGGCCAGCTTGGAATACCAGCCCCAGCTGACGCGGTCGTAAGTTGCCAGCCCTTGCGGCTGGGCCAACATCAAGACGAACAAGAAAGTCACCACGATCGCTCCGGCATAGACGGCCACCGTGGCCACCGCCAGAAACTGGGCCCCTTCAAAGAACAACAACCCGGCCGTTCCCAGCAGCGATAAGGCAAACCAGATCGCCGTGTAGACCGGGTCCCGAGCCGAAATGGCCGCCGCCGCCGCGATCAGGGCAACACCGCCAAGCGACCAGAAAATGACCTGTTCACCTCCGCTCGCTAACGGTTCCAGTACCGTCCCGCAAATGAGTGCGAGGCTAATGACCCCCAGCGCAGCACCGGCCAGCCGAGCCCCGCGACCGCCGGCCGGCAGCAGCAGCAAAGCGGAAAGGAGACCGGTTAGAAACGCCCACACCCATGGGGTTGTTCCCGCAAGTCGGTCCACAATGCCACTCCCCGCCGACTGGGCCACCAAGTCAGGCAGCGAGACAACACTCAATGTCATAGTGTCCCTCCCAGTTTCGGCGATTGCATCGGCTCGGCGTCTTTCGTCTTGTCGTAGACACTCAGTAACTTCTCTTTGTCAAAAAACATCTCTTCCCGACTGCGCCCCGTCAGGTTGTAAAGACTCGTCAACTCAATCGCGTCGACCGGGCAGGCCTC
Source organism: uncultured Pirellulaceae bacterium (assembly GCA_964395615.1). Classification (GTDB taxonomy): domain Bacteria; phylum Planctomycetota; class Planctomycetia; order Pirellulales; family Pirellulaceae; genus CAYNDU01. Next base: position 16,288 of record CAYNDU010000011.1, read on the forward strand.
TTCACACATGCCGCAATAAATGCAACGAAGCTCGTCGATCGTAAAACTCTGCGGATACTTCTCGCGGTCCGACCAGGGGCTCTCGTCGGCAATGATATCGATGCAGTGAGCCGGGCAGGCAGTGGCACAGAGAAAGCAGGCAACGCATTTGACGCGCCCCTGTTCATCTTTGTTCAACCGATGAACACCCCGATAGATCAACGGATTGTCAATCTGTGGCTCCTCCTCCGGGTAACTGACCGTCACCTGCTTACCCGCCAGCGTGGCAGCCATGTGCCGAAGCGTTGTCGCCAGACCGTCCACCACCAGAGGTACGTACAGCCGCTCAGCCAACCCCAGTCGAGGTGACTCGACCCACTTGATCGTCGGATCGTCCGGTATCATGCGTTCTGTTCCTTCTCGTCTCTCGCCTGGCCGTCGATCAATCTTCAATCCACCGGCATTTCCGGGTCGGTTCTGCGCGGCCGGTTATCGGTTACTCTCGGGGCCGCCAGGGCAACGGCAATCAGAGCAATGATGCCAATCACCCACGAGCCGGCCCAGAACGACAGCGTCGCAACCCAGCCGCCTTCCGATGGGCCAGTTGTTTGAAACTGGTCGAGGGCGGCCACCGCCACGAAGTTGATCATGCCTAGCGGCAGCATGATCTTCCACGCCAGTGACATTAGCTGGTCATATCGAAATCGTGGCCAGGACCAACGAATCAACATGAACAGCAGTATCACCATCAACACCTTGGCCACGACCACAAATATACGGAATAGTGCCCCGAACCAGCCGATCTGGTCGTCGGTTCCCGTCAATCCGAAGGGAAGATGCCATCCCCCAAGGAACAGAATCACAATCAACACCGCCGCCGTAATCATGTGAAGGAACTCGGTCAACAAGAAAAGCAGCAGCCGCATCCCCGAATACTCGGTGTGGTAACCGCCAACCAGCTCCTGCTCGCACTCGGGCAAGTCGAACGGCAAACGTGCCGACTCGGCCAACGCCGCAACGAAAAACACCATGAATCCGAGTGGTTGGGCCAGACAATTCCAGCCGCCCGCCGCCTGGCTGCGGATGATCACGTCCAGATCCAACGAGCCGGCCAGTACGACCACGCCGAGCAACCCGAGTCCCATCGGAAGCTCGTAGGCAATCAACTGGGCACTCGAACGAAGTCCGCCCAGGAAACTGTATTTGTTGTTGCTGGCCCAGCCGCCCAGAATCACCCCGTAGACAGCGATACTGGATACGGCAAATACGTAAATCACTCCAACGTTAACACCCGGGGCAACCACCAGCCGAATGGGACCCTCAACGCCGTCGATACCCAGATTCACCGGAAGGACGCTGCCGAACGGAACGACGGCAAATGCGGCAAACGCCGCGACCAGGATAATCAGGGGGGCCAGTGAAAACAGTAATCGATCGACGCCGCCCGGCGTGTAGTCCTCTTTAAAAGTGATCTTCAGTCCATCCGCGATCGGCTGACCGAGTCCGAAAAGGCGCACCTTGGTCAACGGAATCCCAACCCGGTTTGGACCGAGCCGGTCTTGGACCCAGGCCGCCATCTTTCGTTCCAAAAGGACCAGGTAGGCCGCCCCCGTCGCCAGGCCGGCCATCAGCACGGCGACTTTGATCAGCACTTCCAATACGGTGGCAGTTTGCATCGGTTCTCGGTCTTTCCTTACTCGTAAAGGAGACTTTCCCACGCCTGTCACGAGACCAGCTGATTCACCTTCAAATCCACACCATACTCGGGGATGTCGCCTCGAGCCGCCGCGAACAGGCCATTCGAGTCGGCCAGTTCTGCCCGTACACGGTGCGGGTCGTACAACCCTTCACGCTCGAGCAATTGCCACAACATCTGACCCTCGACGGTAACTCCCTGAGGCGGACGCACTGCCCAATCAAATGCCTGAAGCCGCCCCTCGCTGTTGACATACGATCCGCTCCGCTCGGCAAATGACGCAGCCGGCAGCTGCCAATCAGCGTTCTCGGCCAGGGGCGTGGCGAAGAGATCCTGGACGATCAGCAAATCGACGTCAGCCAGAGATCCGACGGCAGAAGCATCGTGCCACCGTTCAGGATATCCGCCCGCGATCCACACGGCGTCGGGCCGGTCCTCGGGCAACTGATCGGCCAGCAGCTGTTCCCAGGTCGTGACCCGATCGACCAACCCGCTGATGACCTGGGCTACGCCCCGATGATTGGGGCATTTCTCGGCCCGGATCGTGAATCCTCCGGCAAACGACTCGTCCTGCCCCACCTCGGGCACCTGGCCGAGCAGCAGCAAGGCGTCGCGCGAGAGCTGCAGGAAGTATCGCGAGAACAGATAGGCTTCCTCGACGGTGAGAAATGGCGACAAAACGACGGCCGGTCGTTGGCAGCCACGCAGGGCCGAGTCAATCTGTGCCAGTGCCGAATCCAGAGGTTTCACGTTCCACTGATCGTCCGACGTCCGATGCCGGACGTTCCGCAAGCGCTCGGAATCGTGAACGTGCTTCCAGCCGTAACGGCCCGCGTCGCACATCCACCATTTATTGATGTGCGGGTTTTCGCGCGGCTTGAGCCGATAGACCTGATCCTGATTCTGATCGATGCGAATCGAGCAACCCGTGGAACACCCGGGACAGACATGCGGTCGACGTTCCATGAACCAGACACGCTGTTCATACAGGAAATCCCGGTCTCCCAAGGCACCGACCGGGCAGAGGTCGACGACATTGCCCGACAACTTGTTGTCCAATGGAAAGCCCGGAAAAGCGTCGATCTCCTCGTGCGACCCTCGATTCACCACCATCAGCTCACTGCTTTCGGTGATCTCCCGGCAGAATCGTACGCATCGAGTGCACATCACACAGCGGTCCACAAACAGCGTAACCGTCGGTCCGACGTCCCTCCGACGGCTCGTGAACGGTCGGATGTCGGCGCGCCGCCGTTCGCGCCCATGAAGAAAATGGTAATCCTGCAACAAACACTCGCCCGCCTTGTCGCAAATCGGGCAATCAATCGGGTGACGGAGCAACAAGTCCTCCTCGACCATCGCCCGAGCATGGGAAATTTTCTCGCTGCTTGTCACCAATGCCATGCCGTCCCGGACCGGTGTCTGACAGCCAGGGACCAGCTTGTTGAGCATGCTGATTTCGCCTGTCTCCTGGTCGACCTGCCCGGTCTCGACCAGGCACATTCGGCAACTGGCGACCACGGACAGTCCTGGATGCCAACAGTAGCGTGGTATCGACACGCCGACCCGGGCGGCCAGCTCGATGCAGTTAAGCCGCTGCCGGTCATCGATTTCGACCGGCTGGCCGTCAACCAGAACCGTTCCCATGCTTCACTCACTTTCCTTCCGTCAGACGATTCGGCAGGTGCCTTCACTTGCTCGGATCCGTCGCCCTGCTTCACGATTTCTTGCAGGTCCACCGTTGCGACACCGGTCGGCCCGCAATGAGCGTGCCTCTTACCTGGACGTTCCCTTGGCTTAAACGTGCCCCTGTATGATGTCCAATGCGGGCACCGGCTCGGTCTCCTGATACCCTTGCGGGTTTGTTTCTCGAATCATCTGCTCAAACTCGGCACGAAACTTACGGATTGCGTTCTTCAGCGGCCACGCCGCCCCATCGGACAGACCACAGATCGTCGAACCTGGGATAATGCCGATCGTGTCACCAATTTCCAGCAGAAGATCCAGATCGATCAGCCGTCCTCGACCTGCTCGAATGCGATTCATGATCTTCAGCGCCCACGATGTGCCCTCCCGGCAGGGCGTGCACTGCCCACAACTCTCATGGGCAAAGAACTGGCAGCTGTTGTGCAACACGTCGACCATCGATGTCGTCTCGTCGATGACCACAACGGCAGCAGTCCCCAAACCGAGACAGCCATACCGACCGGGTCCTGCAAAGTCGAGTGGACAATCGAATTCGTCGTGCGTCAGGAACCCCATGCTGATACCGCCCGGGACTGCCGCCTTGGCTTTCCGGCCTTTCCAGACACCATGCCCGTACTCTTCGATCAACTGTTCGACCGTGATTCCCAACGGAGCCTCGTAGCAGCCGGGCCGCTCGACATGACCGCTCAGGCAATACAGTTTGGGGCCGTAGCTGCCCGGGTCGCGAGGATTGTCCGGATTGGGTGGCACGCCGATCGAATGAAACCAATCGACGCCACGCTGGCAGATCTGCGTAACACATGCCGCCGTTTCCACATTGTTGACGACCGTCGGCTTTGCGAACGCGCCTTCCACGGCAGGAAAGGGAGGTTTGATGCGGGGCCACGCGCGTTTCCCTTCCAGACTCTCGATCAGCCCTGTCTCCTCGCCGCAGATATACGCTGCAGCTCCGCGATGCAGGAATATGTCCAGAGAGAAATCCGAGCCAAGGAGATGGGACCCAAGCAGGCCCGCCGCATAACATTCGTCAACGGCACTCTGCACACGGTCCCACGCCAATGGATATTCGTACCGCATATAGAAATATGCGGTGGAGGCCCCCGTTGCATAGCAGCTGATGATGATCCCTTCGATCACCTGGTGTGGGTCGAGCTCCATCAGAATGCGGTTGTTGAACGTGCCCGGTTCACTCTCGTCGGCGTTCAGACAGAAGAAGGCCGGTTCTTGGCGGTCCTTGGGTAGAAAACTCCACTTCAACCCGGTAGGGAACCCGGCTCCTCCCCTGCCCCGCAACCCGCTCATTTTGATCAAGTCAACCACGTCGTCGCGTGACTGTTCAGCGAGTACTCTGCGCAGCGTTTGATAGCCGCCGGTCGCCTCGTAGGCGGCCAGAGTGTGACTGTCGGGATTCTCGATATTGGCGAGTAAGACCGGTTCGAATTCTGTCACTTTGGCCCTCAACTCAGTCCAGCGAATCCAGGAACTCGTCCAACCGCTGTTGGGTCAATTCCGTATGAAGGTCTTTTCCACAAAGCATGCAGGGAGCGTGCTCACAAGCGCCGAGGCACTCGGCATGCTCGATCGTCAGTTTGCCGTCCGCCGTTGTCTCACCCGGCCCAATGCCAGTCCTCTCATGAAGGTACTCAATCAGTCGATCGGCACCCCGTAGATGACAGCTGATCGACCGGCATACCCAAATCCGCACCTGCCCGTGGGGAGCCTCTTGTTTGAAGAACCCGTAAAACGTCAGCGTGTCTTGAACCTGAGCCGGCGCCAGTTCCAGTAGTTCCGCTATTTCCACAACCGCCGCCAAAGGAACGTGGCGCAGCTTCTCATGCACGAGATGCAGCGCGGGCAACACGACCGCTTGACGCGAAGGGTATCGGGGGAATAAGGCCCGAATCTCCTCGATCATCTCGTCGGACAACACTCGCTTGTCTACCGCTGCCATGGAATCGCCCGTCGTTGCTTGACTTGCCTGCGGAATATCACTCAAAGATCTCTGACACGCTTCCGGGTCCGACGGATGTCGAGCCACACTTCTCATTGACCGAAGGGTTCGCCTGGTGGGTCGCTCACCGGTCCAGTTCGGCCGCGATAATATTCAAACTCCCCATGACCGCCACAACGTCGCTCAGCACGTGTCCCCGGATCAGGTGCCGGAACATGGAAAAATGGACAAAGGAAGGGGGTCGGCAGCGCGCTCGGTATGCCACGTGGCTGCCGTCACCGACCAGGTAAAAGCCGAGTTCTCCGTTGGGTGCCTCCGTGGCGCTGTAGACTTCCTCGCTCGGCACCTCGAAGCCGCGATTGGACATGATCATTTCAAAATGCGAGATCGTGCCCTCAATCGTCTGATAGACGTCCTTCTTGGCCGGCAAATGTACGCGCTCGTCGATTCCCACATCGACCGGGCCGGGCGGCAAATTCTCAATCGCCTGCTCTACGATTTTGAGACTCTCGCTCAGCTCTTTCATCCGAACCAGGTAACGCGCGTAGCAATCGCCATCCCGAGCGCAACAGACACTGAAATCAAAGTCTTCATAGGCCAGGTATGGTTCGTCCTTGCGCAAGTCTCGTGTCACACCGGAAGCCCGAGCCACCGGCCCCGATGCGCCTCGATTGACCGCCTCCTCACGCGTGAGCACGCCCACTCCCTGCGTCCGATCGATGAAAATCCGGTTGCGATTGAGCAACCGCTCGAGATCGACCAGTGTCGCGGGGAATCCCTTGATAAACTCTCGAATCTTGTCAATCGTAACCGGGGTGATGTCCTGGCTGAGACCTCCGACGCGTGTATAACTGTTCGTGAAACGCGCACCACACAGCGACTCAAAAATGTCGTAGATCTTCTCTCGCTGGTAGAACCCATAGAGAAAAAACGTAAAAGCGCCGACGTCGAGGCCGATCGCGCCGACACTCACCAGGTGGTCGGCGATCCGGGCCAGCTCGGACACGATCACCCGCAGGTATTTGCAGCGAGGCGTCAGTTCAATGTCCAACAACTTCTCGACCGCCCCGTGCCAGGCCACGTTGTTGGCCATCGGCGAAACATAGTTCATCCTGTCCGTCACGGTCACGTACTGGTTGTAATCGAGCTGCTCGCCGATCTTCTCAAAACCCGAATGGAGATATCCAATATCAGGAATCGCATCGACGACGCGTTCTCCATCCAGCTTCAGGACAACGCGCAACGTCGTATGCGTGGCCGGATGCTGCGGGCCGAAGTTGAGCGTCCACAAGTAGTCCTGCTCGACCGCCTGGTTCAGATCGCCTGGAGATAACGTCGCTGCCATGATGAACTCGTTTCCACTCAACCCGGCCGTGATCGACGCGCCGAGTCAACAACGTACGGTTTCGTCGATGCCTGACCGCTCCGTGCCGCGATCCGCATCGCACACTCCCATTTCCTTATCGCCTGCCCCTCATCCAAGACCGACTAACCCTGATCGCGACGAAGCACCGGGAAATTGTGCCGCTCGCCACACCCTTGAAGCGGGTAGTCTTTACGCAACGGATGTGCCGAAAACTGCTCAGGCAGCAGAATTCTCCGCAAGTCGGGGTGCCCCTTAAACTCAATCCCGAACATGTCCCACACCTCGCGTTCCGCCCAATTGGCTCCCGCCCACAAGGGAGTCACCGAGGCGAGTGTCAGGTCCGGAGGATTGACCATCACGCGAACGGTTAACCTCTGGTTGGACTGCGTGTTGGTCAACAGGTAGACGACGGCAAAACGGTCGGTCGCCTGCCGATAGCGCAAATAGTCCACACAGGTCAGGTCGGCCAGCATGTCGAACCCAAAATCGGCCTGCAAACGCCGCAGAACATCGAGTAGGCGATCCCGATGAACCGTCACTCGCGTGTCACCACGAAAGGTGCGGACCGTCAGATCCTCGCCCGACGCTCGAAGAGCCTCCAGGATGTCCGTCAAAGGGGTCAATCGCCCACCTCTTGCCTTGTCGCATTCGTCGTCAAGTTCCCGGCCATTCCCGCCGGCCCATCCTGCTAACGGACATGCCCCGTCATGCGTCCGATGATCCCGCGTTCCGGCATTGGCCGAGCACCGGGAGTTCGGTCAGCGAACGAACGGTGGTCGGCCGATTGAACTCCCGTCCCGTTAACGTGCCCTCTGCCTGGATCTTGTCCTGCAAATCGATGATCGCCTGAAGCAATTGCTCCGGACGAGGCGGGCAACCGGGTACGTACATGTCGACCGGAATGAACCGATCGATCCCTTGAACCACCGCGTAGGTGTCAAACACCCCGCCGCTACTGGCACAGGCGCCCATCGAAATACACCATTTCGGCTCGTTCATCTGCTGCCAAATCCGCTGCAGCACGGGAAGCATCTTCATCACCACGCGCCCGGCAACAACCATCAAGTCGCTTTGCCGAGGGCTGAATCTCATCGCTTCGGCGCCAAACCGAGCCATGTCGTGGCGGCTGGCGCCCGTCGCCATCAACTCGATCCCGCAACATGCCGTGGCAAACGGCATCGGCCATAAACTGTTCTTGCGACACCAACTGGCCAGGGCGTCAAGCTGTGTGACCAGCACGTTCTCCGGCACCTCTATCGCCATCGAAACACCCCCCTACGCCAAGCGTATGCCAACCCAACCGCCAGCAACGCAACAAATACCATGACCTCAGTGAATACCAGACCCCGACTCAAACCAAGGTTCGCTGCACCGGCGCTCATCGTTCGCTCCAATCCCTCCGGGTCCTTGTTGGCAACCGCCCAAGGATAGAGAAACAGCAACTCCACATCGAACACCAGGAACGCCACCGCCACCGCATGGAATCGGAAGTCAAAACGCCGCCGAGCACTGTGCTGAGGATCCATACCGCTTTCGTAGGGCATCCGCTTCACCGCATTCGACCGGCGCGGTCCCACGACGAATCCGACGGCCAACATGCCGATCCCCAATAAGAGGGCACATCCCACCAGCAGTAATACGGGCACCAGAATCGATGCCATAAGTCTATATCCTTAATCACTTTGACACGGCTAGTGAATCTTGTCACAAACCCGGCCCAAAAAAAACGACCGCCACCAGCCCAGGTAGCAGAATCGCCTCGGGTCTGCATGGTAGCCCTACCTGGTCAGAGGGTCAACCAGCGGTCACTCGACCCGCCAGTTCGACCGTTAGCTGCTGACACGCAACCGGTGGGCGCATAAAAAAAACCCCCCGCAGGTGGGGCAGGTACCTGCGAAGGGCTAACGAGCAGGGGTACCCCCAAACTCGATATTTATTCTCTCTAATGAAAAATCAATTGCAAGACCCTTCCCGTTTTTTTTGAGCGGATTTTTCGTATCTTCGTGGGGCGCCGGCCGCGCATTTCTCGGCCCGTCAATGGGTTACAATCGACGGACCCGCTCACACGGGCAGAGTGACGCTCAGGATGAAACCAAATCGGCGACCGTCGAAGGCGGCGCGCCCACGTCCTCCGAACATCGACCGACTCAACGCGCATGCCGAACGACGTTGTCACACTGCTAGAACAGCTGATCAGCATTCCCAGTGTCAACCCGATGGGAGGCCCGGATCAAGGCGCCACGTTTTATGAGAAGGCGTTGACGGACTTCCTTGGCCACTGGTTCGACCGCCACGGAATGAACTGGGAGACACAGCCGGTAGCCCCTCGCCGCGAAAATATTGTGGCCTGTCTACCGGGTTCTATTCCCCCTGAGCAAGGCGGAGGCGTGCTCGCCTTGGAAGCGCACCAAGACACGGTCCCCGTCACGGGCATGACGGTCGAACCGTTTCATGCAACGCTTGACGGCAATCGTCTTTACGGTCGGGGAGCCTGTGACATCAAGGGTGGAATGGCGGCGATGCTGACCGCCGTGGCTCGGATGGCCGAGCACCCCGGGGACGAGCGACCGACGATTATCGTCGCCTGCACGGTCAATGAGGAAAACGGTTTCACCGGATCACGGGCATTGGCCGAATACTGGCGAGCTGGACAGTCAACATTGGTGCAGCGCATGCCGGACGCGATGGTCGTTGCCGAACCGACGGAACTCGATGTCGTCGTGGCCCACAAGGGCGTCGTCCGTTGGCGTTGTCATTCGCGCGGCCGGGCTGCCCACAGTTCGATGCCCGGGCAGGGAACGAACGCCATCTATGGAATGGCCCGTGTGGTCCATTGCCTGGAACGATACGCTCGACAGCTGTGCGATGGTCCGAAGGATCCATTGCTCGGTGCCCCAACGCTCAATGTCGGGACGATCCAGGGAGGCATCTGCGTGAATGCAGTCCCCGACGCCTGTCAGATCGAAATCGATCGGCGTCTGCTACCTGGCGAGGACCCTTTGAATGCTCAGCGCGCCGTGATTGCCTATTTACGGGACGCCGGGCTGGCCGAACCGACCGTTTCCCACGAGTCTCCGTTCCTATGGAGTCGCGGGCTGGAGAATCAGTCGGGAACCTGGCTCGCCCGGCGATTGGAGGCCACGGTCGAACGCCACGGAGGCTCGGGACGGTTGATCGGCGTACCGTTCGGCACGGACGCACCGTCCTTCGCGTCGAGCGGTCTGCCGACCGTCGTTTTTGGACCCGGCTCGATCAAGCAGGCGCACACGGTCGACGAATGGATCGCTGTTGACCAGCTGCGCCGGTCCGTGGAGATATTCGAGACACTCGGACGCGAATTCCCGGTACGGGCGGCCGAAATCCAGTGACGCCGATACCGTCGTGCCACTGGTCAACCATCGGACCGGTCCATCGCCGGTCGATGATTTTCCAGCACAACGACTCACCACCGGATGCGAGCGCACGTTGAGCAGCGCCCGGTTCATGCAAGCGTTCCACGCACGTCACGGGAACACGTTCTTAGAAGACATCCAGGATGAACTGGTGGCCCATGTGATAACGTCGTCCGGACGGATAGTAGTTCTGCCATTTCTTGTTGTAGACAGGGATCCGCATTTCGGGTGGATAACGATAGTAAAGGCTCTGGGCGCTTCGGTAGTATTCACTACCCATGAAGTTCTGCGGGTAGTAGACATACGGATAGTGATAGAAACGGTTCCAGTCCTGGCTGCCGTAAGCATTGCCCCAGACGCGCCCGTAAGCGCCCTGTTCGGCCTGTGCCTCGGTTGCCGACATCGTGATGCTGATGGCGGCTGCGCACAGCACGACCATGAATACACGGCGGATCATCGAATTCCCCCCTCTTAACCTGGGTCGAATGCAACCGCGCAACAGCGCGGCCAGTTTTCTTGGGTCATAGATACCCATCGGCAGCCGCCACGCTCGGCATTGAAAGAATATCCGTCAGATTCGGTACAACGTGTTCGACAGTTTCAACCGCCGCCCGATCGGGCGCGTCGAGAGACACTGACGAGCCGCAAATGCCCCCGTGACCCGCATCCTCTGCGCGAACAGCCCAGATTACATGACTCGAGAGATTGGGCCGCTCAACCGGCGACGCAGAACGTGCCACGATTTCAAGTGGGCCCAGGCGAGGCAATCGCCGTCACGATTTGCGATTCAGCGGCCGGCTTTCCGGCAACTGCGGATCGCCTTCCGTCTAGTTTGACGTCGGGAACCATCGGGCTCCACATTCCTTCAACAGCAGAAGAGTACCACGAAGGACACGAAGAGCACGAAGGTTCAGAG
>CAYNDU010000012.1:0-26998 GCA_964395615.1 uncultured Pirellulaceae bacterium
AAGGGCCGGGGAGGGGATTGGGGGCCGATCCAATCGTGGCAGGTCAGCGTGGCGGGGTTCCCTTTCGGATCCCCCAGGTAGATGCTGCAGTCCTCTTTGAACGTCGGTTCGAGTTCCTGCCACCAATCCTCGTAGAAAGCACGCAGTCGTTGAACCACTTCGGGCTGCCGAGCCGCGAGATCTTTTTCTTGGCTCGGATCGACCGTCATGTCATAGAGCTCTTCGCCATTGACGAGTCGCCAGCGATCGGACATCACAGCGCATTTGCGCCACTTGATCGGGTCGAGCACTCGCTGTGAGTCGGTTACAAGCAGGCGATCCGGCCAATGGACGTGGCTACCGCGAGGGGCCGCTTCGAGCAACGGACGCAGACTGCGCCCGTCGAATTTGACGTTGGTCGGCGGCTCGATGTCACACAAGTCGAGCAATGTCGGAAGGACGTCGACGTGCGCTGTTACGTGTCCGATGTCCTTGCCGCCGGTCAGCCCGGCCGCCGGCCAGTAGCAGAAGAAGGGGACTCGGTGCCCGCCATCGTATTCGCTCCCTTTCTTGCCACGCATACTGGCGTTGAACACTTTGTCTCCCGACGAAGTCCCGTTGTCCGTCGTGAAAATGAAGATCGTGTTTTCCTCGAGCCCCTCCTCGCGAAGGAACGATCGGAGCTTTCCAACATTGTCGTCGATGTTCGCGACCATGCCGAAAAAGTTGGCGACGTTGACCCCCTGTGATTCGTACGGCTGACTGCTGGTCGTCGGCGAGTGCATGGGGCCGTGCGGCGCGTTGGTGGCCAGGTAGCAGAGGAAAGGACGTCCCGCTCGGTGTTGCCTGGTGATAAATCGCCTGGCGTACGAGAACCAAACGTCGGTGCAGAAACCCTTGACCTTCTCGGGCGTGCCGTTGTGGAAGTATGTGTCATCGAAATAGGCGTTGTCCCAGTAGTCGGGCGTCTGGCTGACACCGCCACCGCCGTTGCGCATCACTTCGTCGTACCCTCGATCTTCCGGCCGATAGGGGTAGTTGTCTCCAAGATGCCATTTGCCGAACATGCCCGTGGCATACCCGGCCTCCTGAAACATCTGGCCCATCGTGACTTCGTTCGGGCGCAACAAAGACCGCCCCATGATCGTGTGCCAGGCACCCGTTCGGTCGGTCCAATGACCCGTTTGGAACGCTGCACGTGTGGGTGAGCACGTCGGTGTCACGTGGTAATCGGTCAGCCGGAGGGAGACTCGGTGCAGAGCATCTAGATTGGGGGTCTTCAACACCGGGTTGCCGTGACAACTCAGATCCCCATAGCCCTGGTCGTCGGTAATGACGATGACAACATTCGGCCGATCGGCCAAGGCCGCGAAATGGCTCGTTGACGTCAGCAATAGGGAAAGACAGATCATTCCGATTCTTCGCGGGCAAATCATCGTTCAACTCTTTCTTGGGGAATTCGGGTTGGACGACCGATCGTCGCCCGCCAAAGCAACCGAAGCGCCGGTTGCCGTTGATCATCATAGTCGGAATCAGGGTCGGAAGCCATTCGCCCCTGCCGGCGATACCTGCCGGCGGCACCATGCAGCGACGCCAGACACCCTGATCGCCGCCCCCTGATCGCTGCCCCCTGATCGCTGCCATCGGGTGATTTGGGAGGAGAAATCGAGTACGCGTCTATTCGACAGTCGGCAAGCCGCTAGAATGGTGCCATGCGCATGATCTCACTGCAATCCGGAAGCAATGGAAACTGTGTCTACGTGGAAGCCTTGGGCGTTCGGCTGCTGATCGATGCCGGTATTAGCGGCATCCAGGCGGAACAGCGTCTGGCCGCACATGGGATCGACATTCGCCAGGTCGATGCGTTGCTCATCTCGCACGATCATTCAGACCATGTTCGGTGTATGGGAGTCTATCAGCGGAAATACGGAGTCCCCATCCATGCCACCAACCGGACGCTGCTGGCCGCCCACGCTCGAAACCGATTGGGGACGCTCGATGATGTGCGTCCGTTTCAGGCGGGCCGCAGTCTGGAGATCAACGGCGTGCGGATCGAAACGATTCCAACCGCTCACGACAGTGCCGATGGCGTGGGATTCGTTGTGGATGATGGAGAATGCCGAGCGGGCGTGTTAACCGATTTGGGCCACGTCTTTCAGGGCCTGGAGGATGTTCTTCAATCGCTCGACGCAGTGCTGTTGGAGAGTAATTACGACCCGGACATGCTGGCCGACGGGCCGTATCCTCCGTTGCTGCAAGATCGGATCCGCGGGCCTGGTGGGCATCTTTCCAATTGGGAGGCCGCTGAGTTGCTCGGCAACACCTGTAGGGCGGGCCGTTTGCGTTGGGCCTGCCTGGGGCATTTGTCCGAACAAAACAACCAGCCCACGCTGGCCCTGGCGGCCCATCGACATGTGTTGGATGACGACGTGCCACTGTACGTGGCCAGTCGCGAGCGAGTGGGGCCGGTTTTGGAAGTCACATCCCAAACCGATGCGGCCGTGTCCGATCGGTGTTAGGACTCGTGCGATTCTCCCGTTTCGCGACCAAGCCGCTGCTGGTCGGCCGATTGTCGCTTCCTTGTCAAGGCGAGCCGCCTGTACGTACCTTGGGTACGGATCTCCCAGCTCGTAAAGTCTCGGGTCTGCGTTGTTTGCGATTTGACTGCCTCTTCTGGGGCGAATTGATTGACAATCACCGGGTAGGAGAATAGGATTTCTAGGCGTTTGCTGTCGAACCGAACGGAGTTTGGCGGGATCAGTGGTTCCACGCTTCGCGGCTTGTTGGGTTGGCTTGGTTCCGGCCATGGCATCGGTCGACGTGTTCGCGAGCGAACACGGCACGAGCTGTTGGTGAATTTCGAGAGGGTGAGACATGAAATGTGCAACGACGCCTCGGCGACGCAAGCGGGGGTTTACACTGGTAGAATTGTTGGTGGTGATCGCCATCATTGGGATCCTTGTGTCGCTACTGCTTCCGGCGGTACAGGCGGCTCGTGAAGCCGCTCGGCGCATGGAGTGCAGTAACAACCTGAAGCAGGTTGGCCTGGCCGTTCAAAACTACGCCACCACTCACCGCTCATTCCCTTTTGCTTACCTCGTCGACTTGCGGAATTTAAACGTACAGACGTGGTCGGTGCAGATCCTGCCGTTTTTGGAGCAGGGTAATGTCTCGGACAAATGGGATTATCGCGTACCGGCGTTCAACGAAGCGCCTGCACTTGGTTTTCCTGCGGCGGCCGTACAGTCGAATCTGCGGTTAGCGCAGAAGCGGATGGAAGTGTTTATATGTCCAACTGCCGGGCACAGTGACGAGCCAACTTACAATGGGATCTTGCCGGCTGGGGCGGGGGGACCGGGTGTTCCGCCGCTGGATCTAACCTGGACCGCAGCGCCGTCCGACTATTGCATCTCGACGGGTGTGCGAGGGGATTTCGCCAGCATCGCGTACAGTGGATCTCCAGGAGGCCAGCGGCACGGCGCGATTCAACCACTGGCGGGACCACTGGGAAACAACTCGAGCATGTTGGCGAATGTTAAGGACGGCACTTCGAACACGATTATGATTGGCGAGCGTGTTGGCGGCGGCAAGATCTACATTGGAAGAACCGAAACAAACCTGGGGCCCATTAACGGACTCAACGGCGGCGGATGGGCCGATTTCCTCAACGGTGAACACTGGCTGGCCGGTTCGCTTTACGACGGTACGATGGGACCGGACGGTGGGCCGTGCCCCATCAACTGTACGAATTTGCGAAGTGCAAATTTCTATTCCTTTCACAGCAACGGTTCGCAATTTGTGCTTTGCGACGGTTCAGTTCAATTCATCACCGACAGCGTGAATCAACACACGTTTGCCTCGATGATTACGCGCGAGAAGGGTGAAGTGTTCGAACCGATCCCCTGACGATGAATCACGTCGCTTCTCATTCGTTGCTTGTTGTCCGGGTGTTCTGTCTCTCTTGAAGTCGTGGGAGCACGAGTTGCATGAAGCGATTGATTGTCATCCTCTCTGTTGCACTGTTCTGTACTTCCTGTTCCAACGACGCAATCGATCGGAAGGATACGTTTCCGGTGACGGGACGCGTGTTGATTGATGGCGACCCGGTCAAGGACGTTGCGGTCAGGTGCCTTGGGGAAGCGGGAATCGACAAGAAGTCGCCCACGGTGTCGAGCGCGTTCACCGATGCCGAGGGAAAATTCGAAATCAGCACCTATGAATCGGGCGACGGAGTGCCGGTCGGAAAATACGTGCTCACGTTCGAATGGGGGAAACTCAACTTGATGTCGATGCAATATGGCGGACCGGACAAACTGAAGGGCAAATATAGCAACCCGAAGACTTCTCAGCACAAGTTCGAAGTCGTGGCCGGGCAACCGAAAGACCTCGGGACGCTTGAGTTGAGCACGAAGTAAACTGGCCGCTGACCGAGGATTTCTAGGCCACCCTCTCGTGGCAACTTTCGGTTTTTCACGCGGAACCGGCAGAATCGGCAAAACCGGAGTCTTCGGAATGCCGATAACTGAGAGTACGAACCGCTAACGCTCTCGGGCTGACTGCGCGCGCCGGTCCAGGCGTTCACCGGGCGAAGGCAGGCAGTTTTTCCCGATCAAGGCTTCGACGACGATGAAGCACATGACAAGCCAACTCCCACGACTGGTGACGCTGTTTGTTGCTGGATGGGTCACGACCTCGGCGATGGGGCAGCCTGCACCGATGGCCGGTCAGACGATCATCGGACAAGATGCGGCCTGGTGGGACGCGATTCCCAACCAGGCGCCGATGAACGGGTGGGAGTTGGCGACAGGGCGCATCTATGCCACGACGAGCCCATTATGGGTGGAAGGTCAGTACCTGTATGCCTGGATACGCGGGAATCAACTGCCGGCCTTGGCGACGACCAGTCCCGGTGGTACGGCTCGAAGTGCCGCCGGCGTGTTGGGTGCGGGTGGCTCCCAGGTCGTTTTCGGGGATAGAGGCGTCGATGGAGGCGGCAGGCCGGGGTTTCGGGTCGCACTGGGAGCCCGGCTTGGCTACTGGTTCGACCACTTGAGGGATACCGAGCTGGAGTCGAGCCTGGATTGGCTGGGCGACGGTCTGGATTCTGGCACCTTCTTCGAGCAGTCTTCGGGCAATCCGATTCTTGCCCGGCCATTCTTCAACGTGTTGACCGGCCTTCAAGATTCGCAACTCGTTGCCTTTCCAGGGCTGGCTGCCGGAAACCTGAGTATTTCGACCGACAGCCAGTGGTTGTCTGCGGGATTGCGATTGCGGCACGTTGCGTGGCGAAGTGCTCGTGCTCGACTCGACTGGCTGGCCGGTTATCGCTACGCGCAGTTTCGAGAGGAACTGCTCGTGGCCGAATCACTCGAATCGGGTGACCCCGCGGCATCGGTTCCAGTGGGGACGTTGTTCGATGTTTCCGAGCGGTTTGCCACGTGGAACGAGTTTCACGGTGCAGACCTCGGCTTGCAACTCTGGACCGATATTGGACGATGGACGGTCGAGTTGTTGGCGAAGGTTGCCATCGGCGGGAATATGCGAACCGTTGAAATCAACGGATCAACGCTGGTCGTTCCTCCGGGAAGTGCCGCTTCCTTGACGGCCGGTGGCCTGTACGCACTGCCGACGAACATGGGACGGCACCAGTCAACGCGGTTCACGGCAATACCGGAGGTCGGCATTCGTGTGCGCCGCCGATTGTCGCATTCGTTTATTTTCACCGCAGGCTATTCCGTGCTGGTCATGGATCGAGTGGCGCGTAGCGGCGAGCAGATCGATGTGGCGGTCAACCCGAGCCAGATGGGAAACGGGGCGCTGGCGGGGCTTCCACGCCCGCAGCCGCTGATGGGCGATTCGACACTCTGGATCCACGGCTTTCAGGTCGGACTGGAGTGGTGAGATCGAGTCCGGAGCCGGATGACTTGTCGCCGGCCGCCTTGCTGCCCGCGGCCGTGCCTCCCAATCGATGATCGTCGCCGGGTACCTACTGGATTATCGTTCGCGGTGAACGGCCTGCCATCCGGTATTGGACACCGGCGGATCGGCCTGGGCGATGGGGATGCTCTCTTCTCGCTCGCCATGGCCCGTTCTGAAATGATGGATGATGGTGCAATCGTCGGTAAAGGCTTGCTGCAACGCGTTGAGCCCGGTCTCGGTAATACCCGTGTGTCGCACAATCAGCGTCTTCAATTTGGCCATCGATGTTAGCCCTTCCACGGCGCCGTCGTCAATGGCCGTGTGGTCCAAACAGAGGGCCGTGAGATTGGGGAACTTCTTGTGAAGATCGGTGATGGCGGGGTTGCTGATCTTGGTCCCGTTGAGGATCAATGTAGCGAGCTTCGGATTCGGAGGCAGTGATTGAAGACCTTTGTGCGTGACTTCGGTCTGCGTCAAATCGAGTTGCTCGAGCTGATCGAGCGACGCAAGGTTCGGCATTCCCTGATCGGTGAACGATCCGTTCAAGATCAGTGTCCGCAGGCTCTTGAGCTGCCCGATATAGGCTGTGCAGGGATCGCCCAACTGTGAGGCGGTAATGCTCAACAACTCCAGGCGCGGCAATCCCACGATTGGTGCCATTCCTTGATCGGTCAGGCGATTGTCCGCCAGTGCAACCAGTACCAGGGACCTGAGCTGAGAAAGTTCTCGCGCCGAGGCGATCGCCTGATCGTTTGCATCCGAACCCTTGAGGCTGACCCCTAACACGTGGTTCTTGTCGCCCCACCACATCCGCACACTGCGCAGGCGCGAGAGGCGCGCGGCTGCCGCTCGTTCGACGGGCGAAGGGGGGGTGTCGAACTTCAATTCCTTCGGTGGTTCCTCATCCTGACCAATAACGGGCTGCACGAACAGGGCAATCAACAGGACGCCGCATCGACACACATTCATGGATCTACTCCGTACGAACCTCTGATGGTCAAACGGCACGGGACACGTCGTGGGCAGGAATGACGTCTGTCGTCCTACGGCATTGATGTCTTGCCGCTGTTCAGCTGCGGGCAGTCGAGATTCCTCCAGTTACCACACAGATCTACGGTATCTTTCGGTCGATTGAACGACTTGCATTACATTGACCTGCCGGCACGCTACGGTCGGCGTCACCGATCGAGTTCAATGGTCGAACTGCCGCCCGATTATAGCGAATGGAACGGTTAGATCGGTGATACGTGAGGGTCTTCGATGGCCGGCGTCTTCACGAGTTCGGTCGCCCGCCTCCCGAACCCTCTTAGCCAAAGGCTATTGAGCTGATGGCGTTCTTGTTGACCACGACGAAGGGGCTTTCGAGCGACTTGGCGTCGGTGGCAAAGCCGGTAATCGTGGCACGAGTGACCGGTATGAAACCGGCCGCTTCCAGGCTCAGAAACGAGGCCGCGTCTTTGGCCTGTTTGACATGAAGTTGGCCCTTGACGAGCCCGTGGGTCATGCTCAGTATCGTATCAACGGTGCGTCGCTCCAGTGTGGCGAAGTAGAGTTTATCGTCCTTTTTCTTGCCATCGCCGACCGAGACGGCCAGCTGGACTTGGTCCTTCACGACCGTCGCGTCGCCGAATGCCTTGATGGAATCGACGTCGGAACGGGGAAACACCTTGGCATTCTCGACTTTCAGGTAACGCGAATTGACATCATTCATCATGTCGAGCAAACGCATGCCGCCCGTTCGTACATCACAGTACATCCCAAAGTCCGACATGAGCAAAATGGTCGAGGCAATTCTCGAAGGCACGTTTCTCTCCCCCAAATCCAGGTGACGCGATCCCTTTAGATTGGTCAGCTTCTTCCTGGTGAACGGATCCCGGTCACCCCACGAACACCTCGCACGTGTTGGGTTGTCACCGGCAATCGAATAGCGCAACCAATCATGGCACAACATCGGTCGCTCCGGGCGGGCCGCTTGAACCGGCTCCGGTCGAGGGGGTTCGGTCGGCATCGGTGACGTAATCGATGTTTGCCGCTTGACCCACACGGAGTCGTGGAATGGCATCGGTCGTTCGGGACGGTCCGGCGGTGCGGATTATCGGGTGGCTACCGATTGCAGGTGGTGGAATGATCGTTTGGTCGTCCAACGTTCGCCACGCTGTGAGTTGGTGGGGCAGCGATGGCGAAGTGTAACGTAGGTTTGAAGGTTGCGACATTCCTGGTAGTGGCTGCAAGTTACATAGGTCGGCTCGTCCGGCCGTTTCGATCACTTGGTGTTCCAGGTCAAGGATAACGCGATCATGACACTCACGCAGACCCAAACCGATTCGCCCACGGGCAGTCTGTTGGCGTCGCTGCTGAACGACGACACTTTTCTGCCGCCCGAGCCGAACTCGCTGGAAGAAACGGGTGTCTCACCGACGTTGATCGAAGGGCTGATCTGTAAGTACATCATGGTCGTTGGTTCGGCGTCGGGACGAGAGGTGGCTGAGCAGATCTGCTTACCGTTCCGAATTCTGGAGGACATGTTTCGATCGCTACGCCAGCGTCAGATCATCGTACATTCCGCCGCGGCTCAACTGAACGACTACTATTACACGTTGACTGATCAGGGTCGCCAGTTCACTCAGGCGCTGATGCAAGCCTGCGGCTACGTTGGTCCGGCGCCCGTGCCGCTGGAAGAATATATCAACTCGGTCGAGGCCCAGACGATTCGAGCCGAGTCCCCGAAAGTCCATCAGTTGGAAGCGGCCTTCGCCGATATTTCGGTGGAATCGGAGTTATTTGAATTGTTGGGCCCCGCCATCAATTCGGGTGCCGGGTTGTTTCTATATGGAGCGCCGGGGAACGGCAAGACAACCTTGGCAGCTCGGGTTACGATCTGCTTCGGCCAGAACATCTGGATACCCAAGACTCTCACGGAAGACGGGCAGTTGATCAAGCTTTACGATGCGGCCTACCATCATGCCGTCGAGGATGGCGATCATCAGCTGCTCAAGAGCAACGACCATGACAGTCGCTGGATCAAGATCCACCGCCCGACGGTCGTTGTAGGGGGTGAACTGACGATGGACGCCCTGGAGATTCGTCATGACCCCAAAGCCAATGTGAGCGAGGCGCCGCTACAGCTCAAGAGCAACTGCGGGTGCCTTCTGATTGACGATTTCGGGCGCCAACGCATTGAGCCGACCGACCTGTTGAACCGATGGATCGTTCCGCTTGAGAATCGACAGGATTTCCTCACGATCGCCACCGGCAAGAAGATCCAGGTGCCGTTCGAGCAGCTCATCATCTTTTCGACCAATCTCGATCCGAGCGACTTGACCGATGAGGCGTTTTTGCGACGAATTCCCTACAAGATCGAGGTCGGTGATCCCGGAACCGTGGAATTTCATCAGCTGTTTCAGGCACTGGCTCCGAAGTACGGTTGCGAATACGACCAGGGGGCCGTCGATCGGCTGATCGAACACCACTATCGTCCCTATGGCCGACCCTTGCGTCGTTGCCACCCGCGGGACCTGCTGTCACAGATTCGCAACTATTGCACCTACAATGAACTGCCGATGGAGATGAACAGTGAGAATTTCGACCGGGTTGTGAACAGCTACTTTACCGCCCTGTCGGGGAACGGCGATGGACCGGCCCACGAGCGGTCGGCTCGGGAAGAACCGGGTGGTCAGCCGGGATACGCGTGCACAGAGGCGATGCCCGAATCCGAGTAAAGCACCTGGCGCCGGCAAATCAAGCGTCGGGGACGAGCAGGTAGTCACTGGAGAGTGAGCAGGGGATTTCGGGAGCGAAACGGTCGGTAGTTAGTGGCTCGCTGAGCGCAGCCAGTCCATTTCGGAAGACCATGCCTAGCGGTTGGTCGTGCCGCACGACGATGGCCACGTATTGGGCATCGTCGCCTGATGTGAAGAAATCCATTAGGTCGTTAAAGCTGGTATCCTCACCGACCATGGGGGCATCTCGGTCCATAACGTCCTTCACCTTTTTTCGCCAGGTGCTGCTTCGACTCATCTGGCCCGGCAGGCGATCACGATTAAAGAGCCCGACGACTTTCCCATGCGCGTCGACAACCGGGATATCGCTGAGCCGCGTCTGGTCGAGAAGTTCGGCCACACGCTGCAAGTCGTCGTCGCCGCAGGCCACGAGCGGGCAGGAAATCATGACATCTCGAGCCACCGTGTTATCAAAGAGACGACCCTGGGTCGCCAGGTCCTCCCACTCTCGCGTTTCCCCGTCGAATTGACCACACCGAGCCACGCAGTTGCGACCGGATGCCTTGGCGCCGACGACTGCTTCCTCGGCCAGCTCGATGACGGCCTTGGCGGCCGTTCCATCGTTGAGCGAGGACGAAACGCCGAGGCTGCCGGTCAGCGCGATCGTTTCGTGGGCGACGGGGACTTCGAGTCGGCTGATGGCCTCGCGCACCGATTCGGCCCAGGCGAGTGCACGAGCATCCGACGTGTCCGGCAGCATGGCGGCGAATCGTCCTGACCCGAAACTGGCCAGGTACTTGCATTCTCCTGCCATGCTCTTGAGATGGTCGGCAATGGCTCGCAGCACCTCGTCGCCGGAACCGAAGCCGTAGAGTCGGTTGATATTGTCGAAGAAATCGAGGTCGAGCAACACGCACGAGAGGATCTTCTTGCCGTCTCCGTCCAGCTCGCTCTGGAGCCGGTCTTGGAAGGCGGATCGGCTGAGCAGCGAAGTGGTCAGGTCGATGGCCGATTGTTCCCGCATCCGCCGTTCATATTCCAGGACTCGTGCACCGGACCGAAGCCGGGCGAGCAGTTCACCATAGACGAGCGGTTTGGCCAGGAAGTCGTCGACTCCGGCTCGCAACGCCTCGGTTAGCCCTTCCATGTGCATGTCGCGGACCAGCAGGAACGAGTAGGTATAGCCGTTACGATTCTCTGAGAATAATGACCGGCAGTGCTGCATGGCAGGGCTGTCGCCATCCACGATCAGAAAATCGGGCGGGTGGGCTTCATAGACGGCTCGGGCTTGTCTGCCGTCAGCAACCGGGTCGACGAGAAAGCCGAAGACCTTCAGGAATCGGGACAAGCGGCGCAAGATCTTACGGTCGTCGGCGACCACAAGAAGTCGAAAGGGTCGAGAGTTCATCGTTGCTGCTGCCACCTTTGTTGTCGGTCAAGAACCGGCGCTCATCTGCCAGACAGGCTGACTCGACGTGAGAAGATGTGCGAGTGTCGAGACCTACAACTCTACTATATATCTGTCCGTGTTGACGGCGTAAACGACTTCGTGAGAGCCACGATAACACGAGAGAGTGAGGTCATCCTGCCAGTTGGTCACATCGTATCGATTGCAATCGCGTGACTGCCAGTGTCGAGCCGGTTATGCGGGCAGCAAGGGTGCGGCAGGGTCGCGTTTTTTCCGCTTATACGGACAGGGACGCCTGCTCGGTGAACTTCAAAACGTGATCAACGCTCCGATTCAGAATGCTATGCTTGTACAGCCAACGTCCGGCCATGCGCGCATAACGTGTTTTCTTACTCGATCCGAAGAAGGGCTTCCGGAACGATGCGTACCCAGATGATGAACAACCGGCAGCCGGAAATGCCCTGGTTTGATTACTACCAGGTCGGTGGAAGTCGACCAGTTCGCCAGGATATAGGCAGTTTGCCATACATCATCGGGCGCGACGAAGACGCTGATTTTCCGGTGGATTCCGGTCGAGTGTCGCGCAATCACGTACTCATTGATCGGGATCCTGACGGGTACGTGATCCGTGACCTGCAGAGTACGAACGGCACGTACGTCAACGGCAAGAAGGTCAACGAAATCGAGCTCAACGACGGCGATGTTGTGGTCATTGCAGATTTTGAGTTCACGTTCTTCAGTGGTCGAGCTGCTGCCCGGGCCTCGGCAACACAAGTAATGACGCAGCCGGCCGAAGGGCACAGCGGCGGTGCGACCGACCTGGTTCTCCAGGTTCGCCGCATTCATGAGACCCTGACACATCGATCGGTACCGTGTCTCTTTCAGGCGATTGTGGAGCTGTCGACGGGCGACACCTACGGCTATGAAGCGTTGCGTGAAATCGACGTTCAGCCGGCGCGCAACCGGCAGGCCGAGTCGATCATTGCGGGCACGGAATGTCGACTGACCGAGCGTATCAGCCAGCAACATCGGTTGGTTGCCGCCGAGCAGGCTCGGCAGCTGGACGAGGATCTGCGATTGTTCTTCGCGTTGCAGGTTTCCGAGGTGAGCGCCGATTTTCTTCCGGAAACGTTAAGTCGGTTGAGCACGATCCTTGGGCAACGGCACCAGATTGTCGCGGAGATTCCCGAAACAGCTGTCTGCGATATTCCCTATTTTCGGCAGTTTCTCGAGCAACTACGTGAACGAAATATTGAAGTGGCCTATTCGAGATTCGCAAGCGGTCCGGCGCAGGTTGGCGAATGGACCAATATCCGCCCCGACTATCTCAAGCTGATGCCGGCTACCGTTCAGGGCATCAGCCGGGCCAGCGACGGCTGGCGACATCTGCAATCGGTCATTCAAGCGGTCGGCGAATTGCAATGTTCCACGATCGCGGCAGGAGTGACGGACGATGCGGACGCCGAGTGTCTACGCGAGTTGGGGTGCGTTTACGGTCAGGGGAGCCGGTACGGCGAACCGATGGAAATGGTGGAGATCATGGGACCTCGACCTGAGTTAGCAACAGCGCGCGGGTAGACCCGCTTTGAATACAGGATGTGACGACCGGTGCCATTACAAGCAATCACCGCAACCGAACCGATTCCGGGTTACCGGATTCGCGAGCGCATCGGCGCAGGTGGGTACGGAGAGGTCTGGACGGCCGATGCGCCTGGAGGGCTGCTGAAGGCCATCAAGTTCGTGTACGGCTATCTGGATGAAGATCGAGCCTCGCGGGAACTCAAAGCCTTAAACCGAATCAAATCAGTGCGCCATCCGTTCCTTCTGTCGCTCGAGCGCATCGAAGTCGTTGACGGCCAATTACTCATCGTAACCGAACTTGCTGAAGCCAGCTTGAAGGATCGGTTCGAGGAGGTTTGCAAAGAGGGGGAGACGGGGATCGAGCGGGAGGAACTTCTGCGGTACATGCGGGACGCCGCAGACGTCTTGGATTACATGTGCGGCGAACACTCCCTGCAGCACCTGGATATCAAGCCTGAAAATATCCTGCTGTTGGCTGGTCGAGTGAAAGTCGCCGACTTTGGGCTGGTCAAGGACATCCATGATACCACGGCTTCCCTCATGGGGGGACTGACACCGCTCTACGCTCCTCCCGAAGTGTTCGACGGTCGGCCGACACTCTGGAGCGATCAATACAGCCTGGCGATCGTCTTTCAGGAAATGCTGACGGGCGAATTGCCTTTCCCTGGAACGACCGCCGTACAACTTGCTCGCCAACACTTGAATGCCCGGCCCCGCTTGTCGGCCTTGCCGGATCGGGATCAGATCGTCATTTCGCGCGCCTTGGCCAAAACGCCGACGGATCGATTCAAGAGCTGTCGCGAGTTGGTGGAGGCGTTGGAAACGAGCGATCCGGTCGCGGTTCCCTCGAAGGGGCCCGGTCGAGCAGGTGGCGAATCGGGCCATTCGATCGGGCGTCAGCAATCCAACGGAGGGAAATCGCAGACCGAGGTCGTGGATGCCGTCCCGGGAACCGGAGACTTTCTGCGCGAGTCGCACAGATGCCGAATTCCGCAGGTCCTGCGAGACCCACAGGTGGTGTCGTTGCCGCCCGTGGATGTTGGCGAGTCGACGATCTTTGGGCAACCAACACTGTTCTTGGGATTGGGCGGAACGGCCGGACATGTGCTGGCCCAGTTGCGACACCGCCTGGAGGATCGGTTCGGTGAAGGAGCTGCGATTCCGTCCCTCCGCATGTTGTTGCTGGATACCGACGGGAAAGACCTGATGAACCGCGCCCGACGCGCGGGAAATCGCGGGCTGGCTCCGGAGGAGTTGATGGGTATCCCGCTGAGGAGGCCGCAGGAATACCGCCGAGAGTCTCGCAAGCTCTTGCAATGGCTGAGTCGTCGCTGGCTTTACAATATTCCCAAGTCGCTCAAGACCGAGGGTCTGAGGCCGTTGGGACGCCTGGCCATGGTTGACCATATGGAAGAGATTGCCGATCGGGTCCGGTCCGGCTTGTCCGAGGCGATTTCCGATTTGTCGTTGAGCCAATCCGAGGAAACCACTCAGCTGGCATTTCGCAAGGATGCGCTGCAGGTAATCGTCGTGGCGTCGATATCCGGTGGGACCGGCAGTGGAATGCTCGTGGACATCGCCTACCTCGCCCAGTGCTTGCTGCAAGAGATGGGGCTTCCAGCGGATCGCGTCAGCGGCTTTCTGACCCATTGGACAGGACGTAATCCCCGATCGAAAGAGCTGGCCGCCGTAAATGCCTACTCGACACTTGCAGAACTGAACCACTTCAGTCGCATTGGCGGTCACTATCCCGGCGACGCCGCATGTGGTCTTCCGGCCCAGAACGGTGACGGGCCGACGTTTCATGATACGTACCTGCTACACCTGGGCGATGATCTGAACGACGCGCAGCTGGCAGAGGCGGCAAGTGACGTAGCGGAATACCTCTACCTGGACCGAGTGACGAACGCGGCGACCTTTTTTCAAGAATGCCGCGAGCACGAACCGCGCAATGCCGACAGTCGCAATTCGGAAATACGACTTCGGTCCTTCGGGCTCTGCCGAATCAGCTGTTTGCGCGACGATATTATCTCGACCGCCGTGGAACATTTTTGTCGGTATGCTGTTGAACGCTGGTCGCAGGGCGTTAACGGACACGTCGACCTTCCCTTGCAGAAGACATCGCCCGCATCGTTGCGAAAGAGCACGGCCGACGAGAGCCAATCGGGACAAGAACAACTCGAATCGCTTGCCGAGGAGTTTGCCCAGTCGCTGAACTTAAATGTCGACCACCTGATTAAGGAGTCATTTCAGTGTATCGAGCATGAATTGGGCGGACCGGCCACCGAGTTCTTTCAGCGGGAGATCAAACAGTTGGACTGGGGCGATCACGATGGATCCGCCGCTTCCATTCGTTGTCTGTCGGGGAACGTGACAGAATTTTTGGACACGTTGCTTGGATCGTGTGACTCGTCGGACGAGGCCGGGAAATCGGAGTCTGGTACGATCGAGGCGACCGTCGGGGCATTCCGAAAACAACTGGCAACCCGCTATGGACGGATGATCCATGCGCGGATTATGGAGAGTGTCGACGACGAACAAGTCCGTGTCCGGGGAGCCGTCTGGCTGACTCGGTGGTTTCACGCGCTGTGCCAGGAGCAGAGTGACCAGGTCGCGGAAGTTCGAGTTGGGATAGGAAACGAATTGCAGCAGG
The DNA here is from genome assembly GCA_964395615.1 of uncultured Pirellulaceae bacterium. Lineage (GTDB taxonomy): Bacteria > Planctomycetota > Planctomycetia > Pirellulales > Pirellulaceae > CAYNDU01. Next base: position 15,260 of record CAYNDU010000012.1, read on the forward strand.
CACAGCAGTCGTTGACGGCCCTTGCCGAGTCGCGGGGGAGGCATCGAGAGGCATCTCTTAAGGAACAAACGTCCGAGTTGTACGAGCAGATCTGTCGATTGAGGTTATATGATTACGTTACACGGAGCGTTCGGTCCGTGCTTCTGGCGATTAAGGGTCTGGTATCCGGTCTCCAAGATGAGGTGATGGACCTGGGCAGAGAATTACGACACCTGACGGGTCAGTTTGACGATTCCCGCGTGCTTGAAGAACTAGAGTTCGAAGAAGGGGCCGGCAGCGATCAACTGCTGACATCGGCCAGGGATTCGTTGGTGAGTCAGGTGCCGACCCTCACTCGTGAACTGGACGAACGCCTCAAAACGACTCTGCTCAAAAAAGCGGGTGGCCTGCGCAATTTACTGATGCTCGGAGGAAACGAGCGGGCCAAGTTGCCGGCAAGAGTGAGGGTGGCTGCCCGCGCTACGATCATCGACCAGATGAAACAACTGGATGTGTCGAGCGTCTTGTTTGGGGAAGGTGAAACCGACGACGCGAGCGAAGTTGAAAAATTGCGTGAATACCTTCGGGCCGCCCAACCGACACTCTACACTTGCGGTGGATCCAGCCGCCTGCTGGTCATGTTGCCCAACGGATCCTCGTTGGTAAGACCCCTTGAGGTGTTGCATAGCGACCTGCAACAAACGCCGTCGGTGGTCGAGAACAGCGATGGTGATTTCATTATCTGCCAGGAACTCGAGCGGATCTCGCTCACCCAGATTGCCGTGGGCTTGATCGACGGCCGAAGCGATTTTGCCGAGTACGCCTCGCGTCTGCACACTCGTACCGACGTGACCTGGTCGGAACTGCCGGATCTCGAATGATCGGATTCGATCGGAGACGATTTCGGACGCTCGCCGGGCTACTTGCGCAACACCAAAACGTTGCAGTGGGCCAATCGAACCACACGCTCGGCGACCGAGCCAATCAGTAGTCGCGAGATGCCTGTTCGGCCGTGCGAGGGCAAGACGATCAACTGGGCGTTCAAGTCCTCGGCCAATTGAGCGATCTCATGTCCCGGATCGCCAAACCGAATGTCAAGATGGACGTCGTGGTACGCGTCCGCGCTCAACAAGTCGCTCAGCGCACGCTTCGCGTGATCCTCGCGGCTCTGATTGTCGACAGTCTCCCACAATTCACCTGGCTCGAGAGGTGAGAGTTCCGGCAACACGTGAACCACATGGATGCCGGTGCGTGATTCGACAAGTTGGATGGCGGCCTCAACGGCAGTCAACGATTCGTCAGAAAAATCGACCGGTACGACGATCGTCTGCTTCGGGATCCAGCCCATGATACGCTCCCTTTAGTGCGTCGATGGAAATCTCTAACGACTCGTCTCGGAGCTGCCCCACGACCTGGGCGTCGAACGCCGTTGGGCGATCGCCAGATGGCCGATCACAATCCACAGAGCGATGAACGATAGAGCGATCAACTGGTGAAGAAAGTCGGCGGTCATCGAGACAACCTCTCTGAAGATGCTGGCGATCGAAGGCGTCTGTTACGCCAGGTTCCGGTTCAACGATCACCCTGTTCATTACAGATCGAGCCCTCACGTCTGGAAGGCAGTGCCTGGGCCTGATCCAAGAATGTGGTGCAGGAAGTGCGGTCATGCCTACCGCTGTTCATCGACCGGCACGGCTCACTCATGTTACTTATGCTGCGCCGGGCCGCCCGATTGCGTGAATCCTCATTCCGCGCGCCAGAGGCATAGTCGTTTTTACCGGAAGTGTCAGATGACGATCGTGCATAGAAGGCCGCTTGTCGACGGTCTGCCGCTCGCCCGGCTGGTCGCAGCCGGCGATGGTGGCATTTGAATTGCTCGTGAATGCGCTTGTGATCACCTTGCGATCACTACAATTGATACGAACCGGCGATCGGCGGGGGACGACCGGAGAGCTTCAGAGGATGGTTGATTGTCGCTCAGCCGGGGGGCTGCTAGAGTAAGGGGATTGAGCAAGACTTTCTGGAAATACCGATTCTTACGGACTCTGGGCCTACCGGACGGAAAAGATCGAGAACCAACTTTATGAGTACACGTCAGAACCCTGCGGTCGGAATCGACCTGGGCACCACATTTTCGGTGGCTGCCTGCCTGGACGATACGGGTCGTCCCCGCACGTTGATCAATGGTGAGGGAGAACATTTGACGCCGAGTGTTGTGTTGCTCGAGGGCAATGAGATTATTGTCGGCAAAGAGGCGGTCAAAGCGATGGCCACGGAAATGGAGCGAGTTGCCGTCTGTGCCAAGCGGGATGTCGGACAGCGCATGTTTCACAAGACCATCGAAGGTCGTCAGTACCCACCTGAGGCTTTGGAGGCATGGATTCTGAACAAGATTCGTAAGGACACGTGGGAGCAGATTGGTGAATTTCAAAAAGTAGTGATCACGGTTCCTGCCTATTTTGACGAAGTTCGGCGCAAGGCGACACAAGATGCCGGGTACATCGCCGGTTTCGAGGTGATGGATATCATCAACGAACCGACAGCGGCCGCGGTTGCTTTTGGATTCCAGGAGGGGTTTCTCTCGGAAGACGGAAGCAGCTCAAAACCTCAGAAGATCCTGGTCTATGATCTGGGTGGCGGTACATTCGACGTGACCGTGATGGAGATTCGAGATCGGCAATTTAATGCCCTCGCAACCGACGGCGATGTCCGCCTGGGTGGCCGGGACTGGGATCAGCGATTGGTGGATTTTGTGGCGGAGGCGTTTATACGGAAATTCGGTCTTGATCCTCGAGAGGATCCGAATACCGAGGGCCGGTTGTGGCGGGAATGTGAGGATGCCAAGCGAACCCTGTCTGCTCGGCAACGAGCAGCCGTCGCGTTTGAGTATCGCGACCAGGCAGTGCGGATGGAAGTCACCCGCGATAAATTCGAAGAAATCACGCTCGATCTGCTCGACCGAACGTCGTTTACCACTCGCCAGACCATGCAGGCGGCAGGATTGGACTGGAAGGACCTTGATCGAGTTCTTCTGGTGGGTGGATCCACTCGCATGCCCGCCGTCACCAATATGCTCAAGGAGTTGTCCGGGAAGAACCCGGATCGAAGTGTGTCGCCGGACGAGGCCGTCGCCCAGGGAGCCGCGCTTCATGCAGGCCTCCTCCTCGCTCGGCACGAGGGTCGGGCACCCCGTTTTCAGATCACGAATGTCAATTCGCACAGCCTTGGGGTGGTGGCCACCGATGCGGCAACCAAGCGTCGCCGTAACGCCATCTTGATTCCCCGGAATACGCCCCTTCCCGTTGCCGCCAAACGCGAATTCAAGACACAGAAAGTCGGGCAACGTTCCATTCTTGTGCAAATCGTTGAAGGCGAAAGTGCCTCGCCTGACGATTGCTCGCAAATCGGACGGTGCACCGTGCGCGACCTTCCGCCGGGACTGCCGAAGCTGACACCCATTGAAGTCCGATTTCGTTACCTGGACAATGGTCGGTTGACGGTAAGCGTCCGGGTGACGGGAACTGACAAGTCCTTGAAACACGAGATTCTGCGCGAGAACAGCCTGACACAAGATCAGCTCAACAGCTGGCGGAAGTACATATCCGGCTTGCCTCCGTTGGCCGAGGTTGTTGACGGCCCGTCTCCATCGCATTCCGCGTGATGTTGGCAATTCACCGTACGTGGGCGATCCAGGTTGGATAGAAGGAGCTGGAGACGTGGATGTTCGCATGCGGGGATTCACCGAACGAACGCGCGTAAAGGAAGCTCGCCAATGGGTCCGGGATCAATCGCGCGCCCTGGAGTCCGAGATGGCGCCGTTGGGCAATGCGGCCGGGCGCGTATTGGCGACTCAGATTAAGAGCGCGTTCGACGTGCCTGGCTTCCGGCGGTCCATGATGGACGGTTATGCGATCCTGGCCGACGATTCGGCCGGTGCCTCAACGTACAACGCCTGGCCGTTGGATGTCATCGGCGAGTCGATGCCGGGTGACCCGGCCGAACGAACGGTTGTCCAGGGGACGGCCGTACGGATTATGACCGGAGCGCCGATGCCGGCCGGCGCTGACGCTGTCTTGCCGGCGGAAAAGGTGCGGGTCGAGGGCGAACGGGTCCTAATGCTTGAGCCGGTTTCCCCTGGGAAGAATGTCGCCGAACCGGGCGAGGATATTCGTTGCGGGGCGTCTGTTCTGCCTGAAGGCCGGTGGCTGCGGCCTCAGGATATCGGCGTACTGTCGTCGATTGGAGTCGGCCAGGTCGCCGTCGTCCGTCGTCCTCGCGTCCGAATTGTCGTAACCGGTAACGAGTTACTGCCACCTGGCTCGGCGCCCGTTGGTGTCCGTATTGTCGATTCCAATAGCCCCATGCTGGCCGCCCTGATTCAGCGTGACGGTGGCCAGGTGCAGAACCCGGGGATCCTGCCCGACTCGCCGTCCGCGATTCGCGAGGCCCTCTATGCGGACGCCGATGTCGTGCTCGTCTCCGGCGGTTCAAGCGTTGGAAAAGAAGACTACGCGCCCGTCCTTCTGCAATCCGAAGGCCAGTTGGCCATTCATGGCGTCGCGATGCGGCCGAGCAGCCCGGCCGGGATGGGCCGACTGGAGCATCGGCTGGTCTTTCTATTGCCAGGGAACCCCGTTTCCTGTCTGGCCGCCTACGATTTCTTCGCGGGTCCGGCAATACGCCGGTTGGGCGGCCTGGCCTGGCCCTGGCCCTATCCGGTGAAGACGGCCCCCCTGGCACGCAAAATAGTATCTGTTGTCGGCCGTGTAGACTACGCGCGTGTTCGGTTCGAAGAGGATCGTGTGGTTCCGATAGCGATAAGCGGTGCCTCGATGTTAAGCTCGACGACTCGAGCCGACGGGTTCGTGATCGTCCCCGAAGACAGCGAAGGTCATCCCGAGCAGGCATCTGTCGATGTCCACATGTACGACACGAATTCGATTGGGGTGGCCGGCGACGTCGTATGAGAGTGGCCGGGATGATGTTCGAACGCCGTTTGACTTATGCACGTCGTTGACGCGATATCAAAGCTTCTTTGGCGGATACCCCTTCAGCAATCGGCTGACCTGCTGAGCAACCATGAAACAAGACCAATTCCTGGATGTCGTCGATCGTGATCAGGCCGAGCATCGGTTTCGGGCGGCCATCCGACTCGATCCGCTGCCGAGCGAGACTGTGGAACTGTCGGCATGTAAAGGACGCGTTCTGGCCGAGGATATTCTGTCGAGTGTCAATGTTCCGGCCTTTGATCGATCCAATTACGATGGATTTGCACTGCGCGCCGAGGACACGTACGGTGCCCTGGAAGAGACACCAAGAAAACTACGGTGGTTACCGGAATCGGTAACCCCTGCCGTCGTTCCGCAAACCGAGGTGCTGGCCGGAACGGCCGTTGCCATTGCCACCGGCGCGATGCTGCCGCGTGGTGCGGATGCCGTGGTGATGGTCGAGGATACGGACATGGTGGAGAAGACGGTGTTGGTACACCGGTCCATCACACCCGGATTTGGAATCTCGTTTGCCGGCACCGATATTGCCTCTGGCGAAACCGTGATGCGCGCCGGTCAGTGTCTGAGCAGTCGGGAGACGGGGGTCCTGGCCGCCATCGGGCGCCCGCACGTTCCCGTGGTTCGTGTGCCTCGCGTCGGCATTCTATCGACGGGAGACGAGATCATTCCGCCAGGAGATCCGTTGCTGCCGGGAAGAGTTTATGATTCGAATGCACGCATCCTTGCCGATTCGGTCGCCGAGATCGGTGGCCAACCGGTCGTTTTGGGGATAGTACGAGACGACGCCGACCGGCTGCGCGCCGTGCTGAGGGAAGCGCTGGCCGAAAATGATGTTGTCGTTCTGTCGGGAGGGACCAGCAAAGGGGCCGGTGATTTGTCATACCGGCTGGTCGACGAATTGACCGATCCGGGCATCGTCGCGCATGGAGTTGCATTGAAGCCGGGAAAGCCGGTCTGCCTGGCTTCCCATCACGGGAAGGCCGTGGTGGTGCTTCCCGGCTTTCCAACGTCGGCCATCTTCACGTTTCACGAATTTGTGGCTCCCGTCATCCGGCGACTGGCCGGTCGTAGCGACGCGGAGGATCACCGCGTTCCCGCTCGACTGGCCGTTAAAGTGAATTCCCAGGTCGGGCGGACCGAATACGTCCTCGTAGGACTCGTGTCACGCGGTGACGCTTGCGGTAAGCCGGCCGGTTTGGCTGCCTATCCGCTCGGCAAAGGCTCCGGGTCCGTGACGACGTTCAGTCATGCCGATGGGTATGTCACCATTGATCGACATTGTGAAATCGTCGATCAGGACACGGAAGTCCATGTTCGACTGCTGGATCATCAGTTGAAAGTCGCGGACCTGATCGCGATTGGAAGTCACTGTGTCGGTTTGGATTTCCTGTTGAGCCAATTGCACCGGCAGAACATTCGGACGAAATTTCTTGCCGTCGGTTCCACCGGTGGGCTAGAGGCCGTTCGGCGTGGAGAATGTGATCTGGCCGGCATTCACCTGCTGGATGCTGCGAGTAACACCTACAACGGCCCGTTTCTCGATGACCGCATGCAACTGATCCGTGGTTATCGCCGGAAGCAGGGAGTCTTGTTTCGACCGGATGATCAGCGGTTGGCCGGAGCCGATGTGGACGCGGTCCTGAGCCGAGCATCAGTGGATCCTCAATTCGTCATGGTGAATCGAAATCTGGGCAGCGGTACTCGGATGCTGCTCGATCGGATGCTCAACGGCGTCCGGCCGAGGGGGTACGGATACCAGGTTAAGAGTCACCATGCCGTGGCAGCCGCGGTCTTGCAACAACGGGCCGATTGGGGATTCGCCACGCGCGTGGTCGCCGAGCAGGCAGGGCTCGGTTTCTTGGAAGTGACCGACGAGGAGTTTGACTTCGTCGTGTCTCGAACTCGAGTCGACCGTCCGGCCGTCTGCCTCTTTCGAGAGCTGCTCGACGATCCCTGGGTCATCAAGCAACTGGAGCGACTTGGCTGCCATCGTTCGGCGTAGATCGTGAACCGTCGGGCCTGGTTGGCCCGAGCGGTGATTCGGTCACGGGACGGAATGGTCCGTGTTCGGTCAGGCGCAAACTTCCGACGGCACCAGTAGTTCGCCTCGCCCCCCTTCGAGCAGGTCACCATTGAAAAGTGTCATGGTTGTGGAACCGAGTGGGACGGGGCATTCAAAACCACGGTCTCGCAGCGATCGTTCCAGGATTTTGAGGAATTCAAACTGGGCGACGCAGGCTGCTCGGAAAGTGGGCAGCGGCTCGTGCCCTGGGCTGCCGCCCAAGAAAATGGTACCGCGGCGCATGCCGGCCCCGTGTCGGATCCCGGTCGTTCCGAAGACCAGGATCGTTCCGGCCAGCATGTTGAAGCCGATGAGGTCGCCGGCCGAACCTCCGACGGCCAGAAGTCCCCGGCGCATCGTATGGCCCACCTCGTTGCCGACATCGCCGTCGATGATCACGGATCCACCGGTCATTCCTCGAGCACTACCTCGATAGGCCGCCGCAATCAGATGGCCCGCGTTTCCCTTTACGCGAATCCGGCCCCCTCGCATCTCTGCACCGACCCAGTCGCCGGCATCTCCCGAGACGTCAATCGTTCCACCTTGCATCTGGCTGCCCAGGTGGCGACCGGCCGACCCATGTACCTTTACGGTACCGGCGTTCATCTTGGCACCCAGCCAATGAACACCGGCCAGGTTCCCCTCCCAAATCATCTGCAGGTCGGATGCGTCCCCGGAGACTTGGAAGAGATCGCCGAGCGGCACTTTCTCGTTTCCGTGGAAAACGGTCGTGTGCGCGATTTCCAGCGCAGAAAGTCCGGAGATCTTGTCCGGAGTGACTCCCTCGACTTCCACCGGCACGTTGGTGTCGGCCATATATTGCAGACGTAAAGCCATTTCAGAGTGTCTTGCGTAGAATGCGTATGACAACGACGTAGGTAATACTCGGACGATCGTGTCCGCCCGATGCGGAAAAGCCGGCGCGTGTGTTACCATTCTACGGTGACCGGGCCGGCAACCGAATAGGGGAACCCGTCAGCTCGTGCCGGCAGGTCGGATCGCCCGGGACGAGGGCCGACCATTTCAGAAGAAGGGCACCGATCAATGAAAGTGGGTGGCGTGATTTTGTGCGGCGGCGAGAGTCGTCGCATGGGTCGGTCGAAAGCGTGGCTCGAGATCGGCGAAGAACCTATGTTGGAGCGTCTGGTCCGGCTGGTGAGCCAGGTCGTTGGGCCGGTCGTCGTCGTTGCCGCTCAACAACAGGACCTTCCGGACCTTCCCGACTCGATTGTCGTGACGCACGATCGGCAGCCCGGTCGCGGACCCCTGGAAGGACTTTATTGTGGTTTCTCTCAGCTGCCCGCTGACGTAGAAGCCGCATTTGTGACGGCCTGTGATCTGCCACTGCTGCAGCCATCGTTCATTCGGCGCCTGATCGAATTACTGGATGAACATGATGTGGTCGTGCCGGCGGAAGACGAGCATTTGCACCCTCTGGCAGCCGTCTATCGGACGCGCCTGGTTGACCGCATTGCGGTACTGCTCGACCAGGGCGAACGAAAAATCCGGCGGCTCTTCCAACCGTCAACCACACGGCTTGTTCCGGTCGACGAACTTCGGTCGGTCGATCCGCAGCTGCTTAGTCTGGTCAATGTGAATCGGCCCCATGACTATCAACGGGCTCGTCGCCTGGTGGCCGAGCAGGTTCGGTCGCGGTTTCGGGCGGGCGGCAATCGATAATCTCCGAAGCGTGAAGATAATCGTCCGAGACGGGGTAGTTACGGAACCGGATCGAATAGTACTTCTCAAACCAGTCAGCGATCGGCTCTTCGATATCACGGTCGTATTCGGGTCGGACGTGGATCGTCTTCCCCTCATGCGATTCTCTCAGCTCTCCTTCTTCCACGAGAATCCGCCCGCTCTTGATCACGTAGCGCGGGATCTCGAACATGATCTGCTTGTTTTCATGAGGATCATAGATGGTGATATCGGCATCGGCACCCGGCCCCAGGTGTCCTTTTTGATCGAGCCCCAGGATGCGGGCCGGGCCGGCTCGCGTGATAACACAGATTTCGCCCAGCGTATATTCTCGATCGAGGTCTGCCAACGCGCAGCGCTGCACGACAGCGGCTGGGACGGTCTTCAGGACATCCTTGCGAAACGTGCGGTCCATGAGCAGTCGGATAATCTGCGGATAGGCCAGGAATGAACCACCGTTCGGATGATCAGTGCTCATCACCACCTTCCACGGATCGTCCACCATCAGAAACCATTCCAGGCCGATGGCCCATTGCAGAGCGTGGACGAGACTCTTATTGCGGTACTTGATCGGGGCGATCCCACAGCCGCTTTCCAGTTCCGTGTCCGAGCTGATCCACTTCGTTCCGTAGACATTGTGCAGATAGTAACCGAGCGGTCCGTCACCGGTCATGCTGGTCGTTTCACCGAACATGACCTGCCCCACGTCAACGGTTACATTCGAATGCGTGTTCACGTACTCGGCCAGCGGTACGACCTTGGAGTTAAAAGTATTCTCATCTTCATCTCCGCCGCCATAACTGTGAAACTGAATGTGTGTCAGGTGTCCACGATGCCCCTCGAGTGCCTTCAGTGTCTCGAGCGTGGTCCGCCAGTTGCCCGGTAGACCGAGATTGTTGGAATGAATGTGTACGGAGTGGGGAAGTCGCAAGGCATCGACCGCCTCGGCCATGCCACGAATGATCTGGCGAGGAGTGACATCAAAGGCATCGACCGATTGGTCGAGCCCGCTGACATTACCCGAGGCGTGGTGTTTCCAGACCTCGACGCCGCCGGGATTTACGAGCTTCGCTGCGTATCCCTTGGCCGCGCCCAACAGCCAACCGACGAAGGCCTGCAGCCGAAGCTGATCCTGATCGCGTATCGACTGCATGACAAAGTGATTGTTGCCCATCAACAGGTACATGCCTTTGTCAATGCAGGGCGTGTCTTCGAACTCCTCGTGCGCATGTCGCGCGGACAGCGGAGGGACGGCCGCGTCAAAGGCCGTGGTGTAACCCAACGCGGCGTATTTGTAGCCCGTGGCAAACGTGCTCGGAACAGACCCCATCGTCCCGCTGTGCATCGTCCTGGTGCGGTGGACCGGCGGTGCCCCTCGGCGGTCCTCCGGGCGCATCTTGCGAGCCAGATTCACCTTGGGGCCGGCAATGTGGCAGTGCATGTCGACTCCGCCGGGCATCACGACCAGGCCGCTTGCGTCGATCGTCCGGCTCGGCCTGTCTGCCGGGTCCCTAGGCGGAGATACGATGCGGCCTCCGTCGATCCAGATGTCCGCCACCTGGCCGTCGAGGGAGTTCTTCGGGTCGTATACGTACCCACCCGATATCTTCATCAGGGATTCGGACATAGCCTGCTTCTCATGGCGGTTGGCGAGTTTGGCGACCGGCCGGTACGCACTGAATCGCGAACGATTCCGGCAATCGATCCAACGTCTGCGTCTCCAGAGAATTCTATCGTAGGCTAAAGTCCTGGTGTCGAGAAGCCACGTGCCTGCCGGCATGCTCCTTCGCCCCCATGGGGGCCGTGTTTTTCTTCGAGGCCCTGCTAAACTACCGCAAGATGGCCGACCGTTTCGAGTCGTGAGCCCGCCTGTTCTCCGTAGATTGGAAACGGGCGCGCTCGTTGGAGGCGTAACAGGCCGCTGAACCGCTCTGAACCGGTCGCCGAAGTCACAGACCCCATTGCACAGGAAACGCGACATGACCGATCGATTGGAACTGGCGATCGAACAAATCAAATTCGCGCACGAATACACGTGTTCGATGTTGCAAGACGTTGAACCGGCGGACTGGTTTCGGCAACCGACCGAATCGGTCACGCACATTGCCTGGCAGGTGGGTCATCTGGCGATGGCCGAATATGGTCTGACGTTGTTTCGTGTGCGTGGCCGTCGTTCCGAGGATGCTCAGTTGATGTCCGGCCCGTTTCGAAAAAAATTCAGCAAGGGCTCCGTACCGAACCCCGATCCGAATCAGAACCCGGACCCCGACGAAATTCGGTCCGTGTGGGATCGCGTTCATGAACAGGCACTCCGAGAGCTGCCGACATGCTCCGATCAGACGCTCGACGAACCCGTCGATTTTCCTTACGCCGTCTATCCCACAAAACTCGGCTCGCTCCTCTTCTGCCCGGCCCACGAGATGATGCACGCCGGTCAAATAGGTCTTCTTCGCCGCCTGCTCGGATATCCACCGATTCGTTGATGATCAGCATGCACCGTATCATCTCGCCACATGGCGGGAGAAAACAGGGTACCACGCGTGCAGCCAAAGTCGTCGGCCAGAAACAACCCATCGGGCTTCGCTCCCAGGGCGATACAGTGCTTCAGACACGCCACCAACAAATCCATATGCGTCCGGCACATTTCGCGGACCCACGCGGGATCAACGGCGATATCCATCAAGAGTCGATCCATTCCACGGTGACGCCACGTTGCCTCCCAGGGACCGTATGCGTGGAATAGCACAAAACGTCGACGTGCTCGCAAGCGATCGTATTTCACCTTGGCTTCGGTCCACGCGGGGTACGCATCCATGTGCATAAAGTACGATCGGTCGTCCAGGCGTGCCTCGCCCGATTCGTCGGGGTCCATGATCAGGCGGTCACGCAGTTCTGGGTGCAGGAACGGGCTCGTTTTGGGTGGACGTATTATTCATCGCGATCTTGACGTTCGGGCGATTGGGATTCCCTGGTTGTTCTTCCAGGTGTTTC
>CAYNDU010000013.1:0-10150 GCA_964395615.1 uncultured Pirellulaceae bacterium
TCTTTTGCCGGAACGGCCCGTAGGGTGCTTCGCACAAAAGAGTCCTGACCCCTTTCCCCAGGTGCGTGTGACGAATGACCGACGTGACGTATGGCCCCAAAGTTATCGATCGTCCCTTGGAGCAATCGGCCGCAAGTTGGCGCGAGCTGGCAACGGTCGTGCTGCTGGTCGCGGCGTCGGACCTGACGATCTACCGCGGAGGTGGTTACACCGGCTGTGCCGTGATGCTGTTGATCGCCGCAGCCGGACTGTTCCTCGCACCGAGGACGTTGGTTCCTCATCGACCCGGCCTGCTGATCAGCGGCAGTCTGTTGCTGTTGTTAACGGCACGGATGATCTGGTGTGGCGATGCTCTCCAGGTCGTCGTTGGCTGTGGCCTTCTCATCTTCTTCACGGTGGCAAGTTGGGGGATGGTTCCCTTCATTCCGGAATTGGCCGCCTTTCCATCACGTGCCATGATGGGCGGTTTCGGCGGCTTGGCGGCCTATACCAACTTACTTACGCGCCGCAACTATCGCTTGGCGCGTGGGACGGGCCTCAACGTCGGCCTACCGCTGCTCGTCCTATTCCTCTTCAGTACGTTGTTTGTACTGGCGAATCCCGATCTCTTCGCACTCCTCGACGCGCGGCTCGGCAGACTCCTCGTTTCGTTCCGCTCGTTGTTGGCCCGCGTGTCCCCGCCCGCCGGTGAAATTGCGTTCTGGGTCGTGGCCGCCTGGATTGCCGTCGGCATGCTGCGCCCGTCATCGCTCCGCCCGCTGGCTGCAAGTCATGGGTCGGACACACCGCCATCACTCGGCCCGCAACAGCCGTCACCGTTCTATCCCGCCTGCCGCAACACGCTGCTGACCGTGATCGGTCTGTTTGCTGTCTATCTTGTCTTTGAATTCGAAACGCTTTGGTTTCGAACGTTTCCTCCAGGGTTCTACTATTCCGGATACGCTCACCAGGGAGCCGCCTGGCTGACCATCGCCCTGGCCCTGGCGACGATCGTTCTGTCCCTTGCATTGCGCGGTTCGATCTGCGCAGACCCGAGATACCGCCGGCTTCGTCAGCTGGCGTGGATCTGGTCGCTTGAGAATCTCCTTTTAGCCCTGGCCGTCTACCATCGCCTGATGATTTACATCGGGTTCAACGGCATGTCGCCGATGCGCATGATTGGTCTGTTTGGCGTCACATCGGTACTCGTCGGTTTTCTCCTGGTGATCTGGAAGATTGCTCGTGAGCGGAGTTTTCTGTGGCTCATTCAACGCCATCTCTGGACGGTCGCCCTGGCAATCTGTCTCTATGCCATCACGCCGGTCGATGTCCTCGTCGTTCGTTACAACGTGGCGCGCATCGTTCGCGGCGATCCGGCACCCTCGGTGCAAGTTGCATACCAGTCGATAAACAACGAGGGTCTGCTCCTGTTGCTGCCCCTGCTCGATCACAGCAATCAAACGATTCGCGAGGGCGTGTGCTCTCTGTTATCCGATCGGATGGAGAGCGTCTCCGCGAAAATTCGGCGACGTAACGAGACCGCGGGGTGGACGGCGTTTCAAGTTGCCGACCGACGGCTCGTGCGCCGCCTTGCCGCCTGCCGACCCAAATGGGATGTCTTCTTGGATATCCGCCGGCGCAACGGAGCCTGGGAGCGATTCGCCGACTTCACGTACCAGTGGTATTGAAAAGAAAGGGGTCAGGACTCTTTTGCCGGAACGGCCCGAAGGGTGCTTCGCACAAAAGAGTCCTGACCCCTTTCCCTCAGTCGCCCGAATTGGGCTTGTCGATGCCTTCCTTTTCCAGCGTTCGCAATGCATCGACTCCGAAGCCTTCCTCACTGGCCGAATCTTTCTGTTTGATCAGGCTGTTGCGGTTCAGGTGGATCTTCTTGTACTCATCTTCGGCGATCACATAGAACCAGTCGGCGAACCGGGCGTTCAGCTCACTCACCTTGGTCTTTGCCTTCTTCAGATTCTCTTCGCGCTCGTCCCTCTTCCGTTGATTCTCTTTCGTGATGCGCTCTCGTTCGAGTTCCAAGGCAGACTTCTTTTCGACGTCGTCTTTTTTATCGGCATCGTCAACCCCTGGGTCGTTCTCAGCATCTTTCTTCTCGCCGTCTTCCGTCTCGGCATTTTTCTTGTCGGCCTCGGCGGGCGCTTTCTTGTCGTCGCCCTCGGGGAGCGGTTCGAGTTGTAGCGGCGGGAAGTGCGCCTGATCGACTTGGGTCGTGACGAAGAGGTACCGATTCAATTTTCCCTCTTCCGTGCTGTCATCGACGCTCGCAATTTCACCGAACCGCAAGATGTACTCAACACCATCTTTCGTACCGACCAGAACTTCACCGTTAGCCGCACGCAGGACCGGTTCCTGGCCTTGGATTTGGACCGGGAAGAAGCCTCGGTTGACCAGCGACTCCAGGCTCTCCTGGCTCTTCATGATTTCGGTGCCGGCTTTGAGATCGGCGCCAAGTCCTTTTGGTTTGCGTCGAACACCGACGATTTTCAGATCGCCGAGAGCCGTTTTCAGGCCATCGAGGTTTTCTTTGTTGAGTTCCTCGGTATCGAGCAAGGCAGTCGGCCGTGGTTTCCCGTTGGGAAATTCGACCAGTTTCTTCAGTTGCCATTCGTTTTTTTCAGTATCCCAGGCTGCGTCCGCTTCGAACCGTTGTTCGAACTTGTCCAAGCGGATACCGGTCAACGTTTTGGACGTCAGGATCGAATAGTCGCGCAGCGATACCCGTTCGACATCGAGCGTGTTGATCTTCAGCAGGTCGCGTTCGATCCACTTTTCAAAGTCAGTCGGGAATTTTTCGGGGTCGATCTCAACGACACAGATGGCATTCTGGCCGGGGACTCGCACATATCGTTGATTCTCGGCATCCTTCACTTTCTTACCGATAATCAGCTTTGCCAGGTCCTTCCCTTTCGCACTCTTGACATTGACCATCAGACCAACGCCCGATTGACTGGCCTGCAGTTTTTCCTTATTCGGCTCGACCACTCCGAAAACCTCGTGGCTGGAAGTTCCTTCATCAATGACGGCCAGCACGCGCAGATCGATCAAGGCGGTCGCCGCATCGCGCATTTGCGTTTCGGCATCGGCCGGGTAATTCGAACTTGACGGAATCGTCCACAAACCGGACTTCTTGTCTCTGGCTACCTCGAATTCGCTCAGCTTACCAACATCTTCTGCGAACTCGGCGATCTTCAGTTGCGCCGCGATTTCCGGATCGCTGAAATCCTTGAAGAGCGGTTTCCCCTGTAGACTTGGAGCTTGAAACGTTTCTTGCCTGGGATAAGTCGCCATTGCAACGACGATCACCACCAATGACACACCAACGAAAATGAGAGTCTTGACCGAGGCGCTCATACTTCCTACTCCCGAACCAATCGAGCAACGAATTGCCTGGAATGTTGAATGATCATCTTTACTTCGTCTGTTCGTTCTGTTGCCGAGTACCGCGTCCGGCCGTACCTGGACACTTTGTCACTGGCTACCTTGTCTGTTGCCGCGCAGGGCATGCATTTAACAATGGCTTCAAGGTCGAGTGATTCTCCGGATCCGCAACCACTTAATCCGTGCCCTTCTTGGTGGACCGCTGATATCTGCGTGCCCACCATTTAGCGCAGTCGCGACTTTTCGATTCCCTCACGTTCACGCAGTCGGCGTCGGACAAAGACGATCAAGCCGACCAGAGCCGGAGGAATCCAGGGGATCAAGACGGCCAGCAGCTTGTACCGATACTGGATGCGTTGGATATCCAGATCGACTTTGCGCTGGCTTCCCTTCACATCCCGTTCACGCTTACGTTCAAGTCTCTGCTTGGTGACATCGAGTCGACGTTGCAGCACTTGCTGCTTCTCGCCCAATCGCTGCATTTTCTCTTTCAATTCAACGGCATCGATCTCCTCGCCTTCCGATTGATTCTTCTGCAGATCGTCAACGATGTCCTGGAATTTCTTCAACGTCTTCTGATTCTCGGCCTGGGCATCCTGCACAGCCTTGTCGTACTGGGCCTGGAATTCAACGCGCTCGGCAAACTCCTTGTCCCGTTGCTCTTCGACACGCGATTCCACGACCTTCAGCGTACTGTAGTGAGGCTTTCGTTTCCGGATGGAGATATATCCGGTATCGCCCGACAAGACGTCAACCAGGTTGAGCAGAAAGGTGACGTTCTCAAACTTCCACTTCACGTCTTCCTGTTCATCGGGCCGAGCGCGAATGCGAAGAAAGGCGGGAATCATCAGGTCGATGTCGGCGACATAAGCGACCTTGATCGGACGCTTCTTGGGAGCCGCCGAGCCTTCATCGGTCGCGGCATCCGAACCTGTCTTTGTCTCGTCCTTTCCCTTGTCGTCACTATCTTCTTCACCGCCCTTGGCCGACGTCTCCTCTGCTTCAGCACCTTCGATCAACGCGGCAACCGTCATGTTGCCACGTCGGCGCTCGCGGGCACGTTGCATGGCCGGATTCGCCTGATTCTGCATGAAGTCTTCATAGCTGATCACGCCGGCCAACTCACGCGTGGTTACGAGCTTGGTGAATTTCAGTTCGCTGGTAGCCGACGGTTCGATCAGGCCGGGGAACGGAAAGAACAATTCGTCGAGTCCCGAAGTGATCACGTTTTCATCGTTGATCAGGCCGACCTTTTGCCCCGGTTCCTCTCGAGCGAAGACCCACTGATCAGGGATCCCGCTGAGCTGCAACTTGGGATACGGATTATACCGCTGCCAAACCAGTTCCGGTTGAAACAGGCCTTCCCGACCGATGGTGCCTGGGGATTCGATGCCGATGGCTTCCCACAATCTCTTGATATCTGCCTTCGGCATAGGTTGCCCGCCGCCGAACATTCCGCCCGGCGGTTGTTTCGGCTGGCCGGTTCCCGGCACGCCGGCCATAAAGGCCGGCAGCGGGTCCTCGAAGATCGCGGCCGGCACGCCCTCGCGAATGGCGCCAACCAGATAGTCCATTGCCTCGGGGGCGAGCGAAGAGGGCTGAACGACGATCAACACGTCAAAGCGATCGGCATCAACGGGTCCGGACAGATCGACCTCTTCCACCTCGTATTGTTTTCCCAGTTCCACGACGATTTCCTGCCGGGGAATTTGTCGAGGCTGTCCTCCGGCGAACGAAAAGCCGCCGAAGAGCTGCGCATCGGTGCGGACGATGCCAACCGTCTTTCGTTCTTTCTGCGCCACGGTATTAATTGAGCGAATCAACTCGTATTCAACCGGGATTCCGTAATCGAAGAACGGGACAACGACTTTCTGCAATCCGCTTCGAAATGCCGCGCCCAGAATGACTTGCTTGTCGACAATCGCTCCACGCGACCGCGTCCGAATATCCTGAGGTCGGATTCCGAACTGTTCTTCCGCCAAGGCCGCTTCCTCACTGAACGGCTCCAACTCGTTATGCAGACTGACTCGAATCTTGCCGCCTGACATCGCCTCAAACTCTTTGAGCATGGAAATGAGATTGAGTCGCGTCTTGATATATTGCTCCGGTACCTCGCCGCTTATGAATGCGTCGACGTAAATGGGCTGATCGGTGCTTAGGTTCTTCACCAACTGCCTGGTTTCGCTTGATAGCGAGCTGATCCGTCCGTCGGTGGTGTCAAGTCGGCCGATATCATGACCGGTGAAGAAGACGGTCAGCCCCAGGGCAACGAGTACAACCGAGGTGATTCGAATCAGGTAATGGCCCAGCAACGCGTTGCCGTCGCGCCCGCCATACCAGTGGCGCGAACCGATCAGGACCATGCCTACGTAGAGCCCGACCACGACGATCATGGCAAAATAAACAAACGAGGCCAGACTGATTACACCGCGCCCGAACGCGTCGAATTGGGAGGCAATGCTGAGCCCCGAAACGACGCGTGCCGGGTTGATATTGGCAACAGACAGCAGGTTAACACTATCGGGAAGAATCACGTCCGCGGCGTTCATGAACACCAGCGGAAGGTTCAGGATCACACCCAACACAAACCCGATGGTCAAGTTCCGCGTGAAGAACGAAGCCACCATTCCCAACGCCAACATGGCAAGGCCGGTCAGCCAATATCCGAAATAGGTCGCCAGAAACAGACCGACATCAACGTCTCCCATCGACAAGGACAGGAGCACCGTGAAGTTCGAAATCTGCGAGAACAACAGAGAAGCCGTGAAGATAGCGGCCGCTGCCAGAAACTTGCCGATCACAATATCAAAGTCGGCGGCCGGTAACGTCAGCAACAACTCGTCCGTCCCTTGTCGACGCTCCTCCGACCAGATGCTCATCGTGATCGCCGGTATGAAGATCAACATGATGTAGGGCAGGAAGCGGTTGAGCTGATCCAGGTTGGCCAGGTTGGCCGTGAAAAAATCATGCGGCCAAAAAGCGGCAAATGAGCTGAGCGCCACGAAAAGACAGAGGAAGACATAACCGATCGGGTTGCTGAAATAGCCGATGAAGTTGCGCTTCAATACGGCAAACGCCGCTCGCTTGAAACCGAGCAACGGCAGCAGCGCGGCCAGAATCAGACCAATAAACACCAGATCGACAAGTAGGAGCAGTGACAACGAGCTAAAGATTGCCGACATCGTTTTCCACCTGCGAATTCAAGCTTCTGTTACAAGATGACCCCAACATTGCGATTCCACCCAACGAAACGGCAAGATCGGAGGCAACGACTCAATGACCACCGGTGCCCCGCCGTGGCGGTTCAGCCAGCTTCTGCATGTCCGGTCAATCGGGCGAAGGCTGCATCCAACCCTTGATTATCCTTGTCCAAACCGGCCACCGGACCGTCATACACCAACCGGCCCTCGTTGATCAAAATCACTCGGCTCGCCATCGCCGAGACTTCCTGCAAGATGTGCGTCGAAAGCAACACCGTCTTTTGCATTTCCCGTAACCGCTCCATCGTCCGTCGCACCTCGCGGATCTGGTTCGGGTCGAGCCCGGCGGTCGGCTCATCCAAAATCAACACGTCCGGTTCGTGCAACAGCGATTGCGACATACCAACCCGTTGCCGGTATCCTTTGGATAGCTTGCTGATCGGCTTGTAGATCACATTTCCAAGTGCACACAAGTCAATCACCGCTTCGATCCGATCCCGTTTCGTTCTCCGGTCCATACCCCGGGCCTCGGCAAAAAACTCCAACAACCCATACGGAGTCATGTCGGGATAGAGGGGCCCATTTTCAGGCAGATAGCCAAGACGGGCGGAGCCGGCGAGCCGGTCTTCCTGCATGTCGTGACCGGCAATCCGGGCGTAACCGGCCGACGGTGAAAGGTAACCGGTCAGTAGCTTCATCGTCGTGCTCTTGCCGGCCCCGTTCGGGCCAAGAAAAGCGACCACTTCGCCCTCGGCTACCTGGAAGGTCACGTCGCGACATGCTGCGAAAATCCCGTAGAATTTTGACAGACCATCGGCCTCGATCATCACGGTCTTTTTTTTCTTCTTTGAGTCGTTCATCCGGCGCTCTCGCTCGAGTTACGCTTGGATACTGTACACATGCACCAATACCCGGCCCACGTGCCGCAAAAGCGGATTAACCAGCTCGGCGGCGTCAAGGCGTGTGATTCCGGCCTCAGCATGTAGCGGCCACGCCGTCCGAGAAAACAACCGGCACACGGTTGTTCAAATATGACTATACGGCGCCAACGACGGGACGGTTCGCCAACATCGTGTCACATAGGACACTTTAAGCTGCGAACTTCCGCTGTTCAACCAAGGCTGCCCAGATTCCACGTGATTCCGGGCCTCCTTCCCTGGCATGTCACCCAAACCAGCAAGTTACGACGAGCACGCAGGCCAAATAGCTGGGGAATCGGGAGAGGGGTGGCACGAAACAAACGGGCCCCCGTGCCCGCGCGTCAGGGCGAATCAACGGTCCAGCATTGGTGACGCACCCAGTGGTCGTCGTCTGGCTCCGGAAAGTCGGTCCGCAAATGAACGCCCCGCGATTCCTCGCGAGCAAGGGCCGAACGGACCATGAGCTGAGCGACCGTCAGCATGTTCTGTAACTCCCAACCGTTTGCATCCGAGAATTGGCGCGGGAGAACATAGCGGCACCAGCGATCGATCATTTGTTGAGCATCCCGCAGATGGGTGGCATCTCGTCGCACTCCAACGTCACGCCACATCAGGCTCTTGAGTGAGTTGCGGATATCCTCCAGATCGAGCGGATCGGCGGGTGCCTCGACCGGATCATTGACCAACGGCAGGGCCCTCAGGTCCTCCTCCATTTCGGCCAACTCGACGTTGATTCCCGCTCCAGCGTGCGTACCGTACACCAACCCCTCAAGCAGACTGTTCGATGCCAGTCGATTGGCGCCGTGCAGCCCACTCGACGTCACCTCTCCCGCCGCCCAGAGACCCGGCAACGTGGTGCGCCCTTGCCGGTCGACCGTAACCCCTCCAATCATGTAATGGGCGCCCGGTCGCACAGGAATGCGATCGCACGTGATATCGATGCCGAATTTATGACACTTGGCATTGATTCCAGGAAAACGGGACCGAACAAACTTCGCGTCCAAATGGCTCAGGTCCAGGTAGACGCAAGGGTGAGCCGTTTTTTCCATCTGGTTGACCATCGACTTCGCGACAACGTCGCGAGGCGCCAGTTCGGCCCGTTTGTCGTATTCCGGCATGAACCGATTCCCGCTCTGATCGACCAGGAATGCCCCTTCGCCGCGGATAGCCTCGGTGATCAAACTCCGACTGCTGCCGGCAATGTACAGAACGGTCGGGTGAAACTGCATGAACTCCATGTCACGCAGTTCCGCCCCTGCGCGAAAGGCCAACGCATGGCCGTCGGCCGTCGCCACCGCCGGATTGGTCGATTCGCGGTAGATTTGACCCGCACCACCCGTGGAAAGGACCGTTTGGCGGGCCCAGACCATGGTCGGTCCGAACTGACGATCGGCAACCACCGCACCGCGGCAGACGCCGTCCACCGTCAACACGTCCAACGTGAATGTCTCTTCGCGAATCCGAATATTTCGACGGCGGCACGTCCAACTGGCCATCGCCCGGATCATCTCACGCCCCGTACCATCGCCCATGGCGTGAGCCACCCGGTGGCATCGATGGCCACCTTCTCGGCCGAGTACCAGTTGTCCCGCCTCCATGTCGAACCGCGTACCCCACTGCCGCAACTCTTCGACCCGTTGAGGTGCCTCCCGTATGACGTCCTCCACAACCCCTCGATCGCACAGCGTCCCGCCTGCCGTCAGGGTGTCCTCAATGTGCCATTCGAACCGATCCTCCGGGTCCAGCACACCGGCGATTCCACCCTGAGCATAGTGGCTGTTGGATTCGGACAGTTGGCCCTTGGTGACAATCAACACGCTGTACTTCGGGTCAACAGCGTTTGCGGCTCGCAGTCCGGCCACACCCGATCCAATCACCAAAACGTCGGTAAAAAGATGAGGAAGGTGCTTGGGACGAAATGGGATCAGGTAGCGAGATGGTCGTTGATTCATGGTGGAAGTAGTTATGGGCTCCTGGAATCCTGAGCCCGCGATCGTCGGGCCGCTCCTTTTCGGTATGCATTGAATTGCTCCAGGAACTCCACCGGTGGGCGACTCACGCTGCCCGCGTCCCGCATGCCATGCACCGAGTCGTCACGCTTCGACGATCGACGCAGTTCGGGGCCCGATGACCCCAAGCCGAGGCTGCGGAGCGCATCGTCCAAATCGGCTTGCGCCGCTGGTCCCTGTTCGCGGGACGCCCGCTTGAGCGCCTCCCAACGTTCAACAAACCGACGCATCTGATCCGGTGTCCAATGCAGATCCTTGAGCAACTCTGGATCCGGATTCTCCTCTTGTTCCTTCAAATGTTCAAGTACCATATCGGTCGCCTTGCGCGCAAATTCGAGGTTGGCCTCATCGGCACCCGCTACATCCTGAGGACCGGTTTCCCCGCTCCGAGTGCTCGCCGCCCCGCCGCCACCACCCGATCGACTCTCTGTTCCCTCATGCCGACCATCGTCCGGATCCCCTTCGTTTCCCTTCTGAATGTGAATCTCCGACCCGTCCGAACTTCCCTTTTCCGAACTTCCCTTTTCCGAACTTCCCTTTTCCGAACTTCCCTTGTCCAACATTCCCTTGTCTAACATTCCCTTGTCTAACATTCCCTTGTCTAACATTCCCTTGTCTGAACTTCCCTCGTCTGAACTTCCCT
>CAYNDU010000013.1:10250-11816 GCA_964395615.1 uncultured Pirellulaceae bacterium
AACATTCCCTTGTCTAACATTCCCTTGTCTGAACTTCCCTCGTCTGAACTTCCCTCCTCCGACATTCCCTTGTCTGAACGTCCCTTGTCTGGGTCGCCCTTGCTGCCGGATTGCCCTGAATCGTCCGACGGGCCGCCGTCGTCCGGTTGACCGGCAGCGCCATCACTCATCTCAGATTGGGACGGTTGGCGGTCGGGACTCTCTGCACCCGTTTGGTCCGACCCCGTCGAGTTCTCTCCGGTCGTTGAAGACCCGGCGGCGCCCGTCTCGTCGAGCGAACCGTCGTTCATCGAACGCCCATCGGACGACTTCTCGGAGTGCTGGTCGCTCGAACCGGTCTTTCCACCGGCCGGTTCATCTGGCTCGCCGGCCGTGGCATCGGGGTGATCATGACCCGACCCGTTCGATTCGTCTGTCGTGTCGTCGTTGCCGCTTGGCCCGTCCCGAGAACCGGACTCGCGATCCGGCGGCGAGTCGGCAGGAACTCCCTCCGCGCGGTCGTCGTTGGACACCCCTTGGGAGCCTGCTTTTCGATCGCCGTTCTTTTGGTCGTCGCCCTGCGTGGACGGTTGATCGGTCGAGTCAACCGTTCTCGAATCGGCCTGGCGGCTCTGCAGACGCTTCAAGGCCCTTTCAAAAACTTCCCCATCATGCAAGGGTTCCGTTCGATCGCCCGAGGCCGAGCCGTCCTCGTCCGAACCGCTCGGCGTTCCGCGCTCGTTCGCATTTGTCGCTCGGTTATCCGAGTCTCCGGCCGTGCGATCACCTGCCGAGGAGCGTTCGGTGCCGCTCGACCCGTCTTCAGCAGTTGGTCGGTTGCCTTCAGCCGGTGAACCATTGGGTTGCGTCGGCCGTGAACCGGAGGAACCGGAATCAGACGGCGACATGCCCGAACCGGAGGAACCTTCCTGCAACGGACCTGGATGCGAGGACGGATCGCTTTCCGATCGAGGGCCGGCTGAACTGGATCCCTCACCACCCGAAGTCGGATCGTTGCCGTTTTCCGAACCCGACGGCGAGCCGCCCGCTGGAGTTCCTTTCTCTGAAGGTGACGAATCTCCGGACGCTCCGCTGGACGATGAAGGGTCGTTCGAGTCTTCCGTAGCCTGACTTCCCGCATCCGACTTCGACGATTGACCGTCGTCGGACATCTCCTGCTGGGGCGAATCCGACGTCGTCGACTCGCCGGATGCCTGATCCGACGACGCGTCGGGCGACTTATCCGGCGACTCCTCGGTCTTGGAGTCTTGCTTCATGGTCTCGTCGGGCCGCTGTTGGCTACCGGCGTCCGAGTCGGCGCTATTATCAGGCTTTCCGGAATCGGGCGACTGTGGTTGTCGTGCCGAGTCACCTTGCTCGTTGGGCGATTCTTCGGGGTTTGCAGAGTCGGGTCGAGCAGGATCGGAGGTTCGCGGCGAGCCGTCGGACGATCCGGGATCACCAGGTTGAGGTTGATTTTTCGGCGTTTGAGCCGACGGATCCGGGGCAACGACGGTCAAGTAATAGTGACGCGTTTGCGCTCGGCTCTCGTCAGTGGATTCCCCGTCACCCTGCGGGGACCCGTCG
>CAYNDU010000013.1:11916-20359 GCA_964395615.1 uncultured Pirellulaceae bacterium
CGTTTGCGCTCGGCTCTCGTCAGTGGATTCCCCGTCACCCTGCGGGGACCCGTCGATCTGAGTGCGATTATCCCGGGCCACGGCCCAGAATTCCAATTCATCGCCAATCTGAAGTCCAAGAAGGCTCGGCTCCAGAACAAAATGCTCGATCACTTGCCCCAACACACCTTCGGGCTCTTCGAACAGCAGTTCGTCGAGCACCTGTTCTTGGCCGACTCGGCCGAGAATCCGCACCTCGGCCAGTCCATAATCGGGATCAAGGGCTCGGATTTCGACCATTTGCCGGCCGTTACGCGGCACCTCGACATGGTCCTGCTCAGGCGTAAGGACGTCGATTTCCGGACGGTAATCCGGAGTTACCTGGATGGGATAGACGAGCGGATCGGCGCTGGCCATTCCCTCGCGGGTCGTGAAGGCCAACCGGTAATTGGCAAATTGGGGCGCCTGACGATCCGGATCAAGTTGCAACACGAATGAGACCGAGGCGGCCGCATCCTCGGCCTTCATCGATCGGGTCGAGGTCACCCGGCCGTCCAATTCAACATTCAGGTCGATCGTGGCGACCTGAATCGGTTGGTTTGCACGAGTGTGAATCGTTACGCGGGTCCCTTCCGGACCCTCTATCTCGCCTCGATTCCTGACGACGCGCGGCACGCGGTTCATGTACGGCGGATAAACATATTCCACTCGATCCACCAGCATGGTGGGAGACGGTAATACCGTCAATCGATAAGTCCCGGACCGTGCGTCACCCGCCTCGATGTGATACTCGAGCGACTGCAGCAGACCGCCTGATTTCGGCGGAAGTTCAACCACGAAGCGATCCGGGCGATCACCCTTCTGCATGGCAATCCGCGCATCTTTTGTCTGCTCGTCGGCCGTGGTGAAAGCCAAATGGACGGGTTCGTCAGCATCAAGGCCCGTGACGCGGGCGGATACGGTCGCCCGACGGCCGTAAATCAGCGAACGATCACCTGGCTGCACATCACTGATGCGGACACGCGAGGGTCGCGCCAGTTGGGACCACGGCATGGCCACTCGGCGCATCGTCTGGAACACGTCCTTGGGCGAGAGCACGGTGTAGGCCACGAATACCAGCATCAAGGCCACCACGACATATCCAATGTGGATGAGCCGCGACCGATCCACGGCCAAATCCATATTGACCTGTTTGAGGTCGAGCGCCGCGCGTTGACCGAGCGCGCGACGAATCAACGTCGCCGTTCGAGACGATTCGCCGCGAAACATTAAGTAATTAATCAAGCTGTTCTTCAGAGCCGGAGCACTCTGCTCAATTGCCCGAGCCGCATAGGCCGGATGGATACTCCGAATCGTCAGCGGCAACAAGATCGTCACCGAGTAGTAACCGACCCCGGCCACTACGAATAGCAACGCCGCCAACCGAGTCAGCGTATTGAGTTCGATCAGCCAGTGATCCAACAAGACCACGGCGAGCGAGAACGCCAGAACCGACCCAATCAACACCATCGAATGGGTCGCCAGGTCGACCAGTTTGACGCGCCGACGAGTCTTGGCCAACTGCCGGGCGATGAACTGGTCACAAGAAGTGTCCACTGCCGGAGGCTGCCCGCTGGACGAACCCGATGTTGCTGACGCGTTGGTACCGATCGCCATGATTCGATTGCGAACCTCGTCTGTTGTGCCGCGAAACAACCGGCAGACATGTTACCATCCGACTGGCCAACGTGGCTCAATCACACGCCGCGCACACTCGGATTCGTATCGTGACACGCAACGTAACCCCCATACAGGGTGGTGGCAGGCGATCCCGATCCCTTGCGGCACGCTGCTCCACGAGACACGACTCTCTAATTATAGACGACAGGCGACACGGATTTGCTCCCTTTTTTGTCGTCCAACCAGCCTACTTTTTCGCGGGCGCTCTGATTTGACCGGCTTTTCTGCTCGGATTCTGGAAAGACGGCCCGTCGCCGCTCTCGGTGGGCCGGCAACAAGCGTCGCCGCAAAGTCAACCCGAGCACGCCAGCATTGCGGTCGATCACGGACCTGATAACACGCGGGAGGCCCGGTCCCGGTATTTCGAGCTACCGTTCCTACAGGTCGTCGCCACTCCGACAACATTGTGACAGCCCGTACATTCTCGCACCGATGGCACGCACTCGGCCGAGCGGTTTTCACATGACAACGGAGCGGCGTGGAGCGTAGCCGTTGGGTGAAGCCTTCACAAGCAAAACGGGCTGTCGCTCATTGACCAAAGTTGTGGCTTTTGTTACGTTGCGCGCTGCCCAAATGGTCGCTGCCCGTCAGCAGCCCACCATCAATGCCCCTATTGCTCCTTGCCCAAACGCACTTACTTACCCCACTAATTGGTTTATGGCAGGCCCTGCCTGCAGGTGCCCGCCTGGAACTCCTAATCTGGTGAAGGCGACCTCCATGCCAGCGAAGAAAACCAAGAGAAAGCCAGCTTCGAAACCGCAACCGCTCCGCAAGCTGCGTGAGAGTGGTTTCGCGTTTCATGTCTTTGCCACTCATACCGACGTTTATAAGGGACGTCGATGTCTGGGAAGTATCAACGGAATGAAGGAACACAGCGGCCGTCACTGCTTCCGGTTGGCCGTCGACTCGAGGCGGCACCCCCGCACCTATCGAGGGAGAATCCAGGCGGCTCAAGCACTCGAGATGATCGACAATCTGACCCAGGCAGCCAAGAAACATCGCTGGTCGGATGAAGAGTTGATCATTCGTTCGTGGGACGAGAAACCGCGCGCTTCCCAGTCGATGTAACAGAGCCTTGCTCGACCGCACAAAGATCCACGAGCTATTAAGCGGGCAGCGGCGCGGATGGAAAGCGTCCGTCCTGCGATGCTCCCTGGCTTTCGCCGCTGTCCCCTATCGCTGGGTCGTCCAGCTCCGAAATGCTCTCTATCGTCTTCGCTGGCGATCTGTTCGTCGAGTAGCTGTGCCCGTGGTGAGCGTCGGAAATATCACGACCGGTGGAACCGGAAAGACTCCGCTCGTGGCTTGGTTGGCCGACTGGTTTGCTCAACAGGGTATTCGCGTGGCGTTGGTGAGTCGCGGCTATGGCGCAACCGAAGGGGCCGTCAACGACGAGGCACTCGAGCTGGCTCGTCAACTGCCCGAGATCGTTCACTTGCAGAATCCGAATCGTGTCGAGGCCGCGTGCCAGGCCGTCGAAAACCATCAGGCTCAACTGATCGTGTTGGATGATGGTTTTCAACATCGACGCATCCACCGCGATCTCGACCTCGTCCTCATCGACGCTCTCCAACCCTGGGGCTACGGACACGTACTGCCACGCGGCTTGCTGCGTGAACCGCTCGGCCAATTGGCGCGAGCCGACGTGGTGGCCATCTCCCGCGCCGATGCCGTGTCCGCGGAACGGCTCGAAGAGCTTGCCGCCGAGTTGCACCGGTGGGCACCCCACGCCGATCAAGCGCTGCTTGCCCATCGACCGGCTGCACTGGTCAACGCCGAAAACTCTCGCCAGCCACTCGAAACCCTGCGGGACCAACCGGCAGCGGCACTCTGCGCCATAGGTAACCCGGCCGGTTTTCGGCATACGCTCGAATCGCTCGGATGCCACCTGGTCGGTTGGCGAGTTTTTCCCGATCACCATCATTTTAGCCGCCAAGATATCCTGTCCCTGGAACAATGGCTCGACCCGCTTCCCGACGCAACCCGTGTCCTTTGCACGCGTAAGGACCTTGTGAAACTCGACCGGCTCGAAATCGCGGGCCGGCCCGTCTGGGCCGTGGCCATCGATATCGACGTCCTGCAAGGACGCGAGACTCTGATTGGCCGACTTGACAAGCTCCTCCACTCGCCCAAGCAGCACTGAGCCGCGAGTCGGACGGCAGCCCAGGAAACGTCCGTCTCCTACGGGCAAGGCTGCCCGTAGGTACGGGAGGACACGTACCCTCGTTGCCACGGGCAGCTTGCCCGTGGTAGGTGCCGCGCAACGCCCGCCATCTCGCTCGACTAAACCGATCCGTGAGTCAAACGGCAGCCCAGGGAACGTCCGTCTCCTACGGGCAAGGCTGCCCGTAGGTACGAGGAGGCACGCACCCTCGTTGCCACGGGCAGCTTGCCCGTGGTAGGTGCCGCCGACACAAACCCCCTTTCTGGGGAGTGTCCTATCGACGCTCGATTTTCGGCCTGGATCTTCCCGCAAGGCCCAACGAACCGCCTTCTGCTCCATGGCGCCGACCCAAGATTTCTCTACCCGTGATCGGCAATCCACGCTATAACACCACCCTTCGGGCGGCAGGACCGCCCACCAGATGTGAGTTGACGTTCGACGATCCAACGGCCAGCTCCCGTTGGTCGCTGCATCCATCAACAAATTGGCAGGTTTACAGCACGGATGACTGAACTTGATCAAGGGGCCAGGTTGGCCCGAACCGTCGGGGAGCTTGGATCGGCTCATGTGTTGGTCGTTGGGGATCTAATCCTGGACCGCTATACGTGGGGCAATGCGGAGAGGATTAGCCAGGAGGCACCGGTCGTGGTTCTGCGGACGGATCGACGCGAGAGCCGATTAGGTGGTGCCGCCAACGTCGCCTGCATGCTACGTGGGTTGGACGGGCACGTGAGCTGCGCCGGACTGGTTGGGGCTGACGAGTCAGGCCGGGAATTGCGGGCCAAACTGGCGGAAGAGCAGATTGACGACCGGCTCGTCCTGGATGACGGTCACCGAGTGACGACGGTAAAGGAGCGGTTTATTGGTCGCGCGAGTGGACGTCATCCCAATCAGATCTTGCGGGTCGACACGGAGGACCGCATGGCGATGGGTCGGCAATTGGAACTCGAGTTGATACGGGCGATTCAGCATTCGATCACCGGCTATCAGTGCGTACTGATTTCCGATTACGGCAAAGGCGTTTGTTCCCCGGCGCTGGTTCGCGCGGTGATCCAGGCGGGGCGGGAGACCGGGGTCCCGGTACTGGTCGATCCGGCCCGCACCACTGATTACACGGCGTATCGCGGCGCGACCGTCTTGAAACCAAACCGTGTCGAAACGGAAACGGCGACCGGCACACGGATCCAATCGGCCGACGATGCGTTACTTGCCGGGCGCCGTCTGTGCGAACAACTCGACCTGAGCGCTGTCGTCATCACGCTCGACCGAGACGGCATGGCCTGGGTACCGAGGTCCGGTGAGGCGTCCGTATTCGCCACGAAGCCTCGGGCGGTTTACGACATCACGGGAGCTGGAGATATTGTTCTGGCGATGCTCGGCCTTTGCTGGGCCGACAACATCGCACCCACCGACGCGGTGCAATTGAGCAATGTAGCCGGCGCGCTGGAAGTCGGCCGTACGGGCGTGGCCAAGGTCACTCGAGATGAAATCCGCGCCGAGCTACTGTCCGGACACCGCCACGGCAGCCATAAGATTCTGGAAACGGGCGAGCTATCTGCATTTGGCCGCCGGCAGCGTGAACTTGGCAAGCGCATCGTTTTCACGAACGGCTGCTTCGACCTGCTGCACGTGGGGCATGTGACCTATCTGGCCGAGGCGGCTGCTGCCGGTGACGTATTGGTGATCGGCATGAACGGCGACGACAGCGTGCGTCGGCTCAAGGGTCCCGAACGGCCGGTCATCTGCCAATCGGACCGAGCCGCCATGCTGGCAGCGCTGGCGTGCGTGGACGCGGTCGTCGTATTCGATGACGCGACGCCACATCAGATGCTGGCCGCGTTGCAGCCAGATATTCTCATCAAGGGCGGAACTTACTCACCATCCGAAGTGGTTGGCCGGGAGGTGGTTGAAGCATATGGCGGCCAGGTACAAGTGACGGGGCTGGTCGACGGAATCTCAACGACGCGCATCGTTCAGTCGTTGCGCCGGCCAACCAGTTTGCCCTCTGAAGAACCATCGACACCAGAACCGACCGAGTTCCCGACCCTTCGCGAAGCCGGCTGAGCTGGCAGGAACGCACAAAAAATGTCCGACCGATTGACGGTAATCATCCCCTGCAAGGACGAACAGACAAATATCGCCGAATGTATCCAATCGGCGCGACGCGTGGCCGACGAGCTGGTCATCGCCGACTCCGGGTCCACCGATCAAACGCTCGATATCGTCCGGCGAATGGGTTGCTGCCGAGTGATCGAGCGGGACTATGTCAACTCGGGTGATTTCAAGAACTGGGCCATTCCGCAAGCCACTCACTCCTGGGTCCTGATCCTGGACGCTGACGAACGCATTCCCGAACCGTTGGCGGCAGAGATTCGCGGCGTCGTCGACTCAAAATCCGCGCTCGACGGGTATTGGATCTATCGAGCCAACTATTTCATGGGTCGCCGCGTTCGATTCAGTGGCTGGCAAAACGATCGCGTGCTGCGTCTTTTCCGGCGCGACCAGGGAATCTACCGGGGAGGTACGGATCACGCCGAGGTGGAGATCCGTAGCGGTCAGGTCGGTAGAATGCGAAACCGTTTGGATCACTACACGTACCGATCATACGATGAGTATTTTGCTCGATTTCAACGCTACACGACGTACCAGGCGGCCAAGTGGCACGGCGAAGGCCGATCGTTGAGCCGGTACAAGATGTTCTTCAATTTTCCGTTCCGCTTCCTGCACGCCTATCTTCTTCGACTCGGATTTCTCGACGGACTGGTCGGCCTGCAGGTCTGTGCGACAACCGGCTTCTATTCGTTTATGAAGCAAGCACGGCTTTGGGAGCTGCAGCAAGCCGAGCCATACGGGGAGAACGCGAGGCAGGACGCGGCGCCGGCAAGCGGACCGGTCGAGGCGACCGACCGTTCCGCCGCCTGAACCCTGACGCACAAGGTAGTCCTTCCATCAGCCCGAACCGGGCCGACGCTCGACACGAAACAAGGTCCATGAGGATCGCAGGTCGCATGACGCGAATTGGAATATTCCTGCCAAACTGGATCGGCGACGTCGTCATGGCCACTCCGGCCCTGCGAAGTCTGAGCCGATTCGTTGATGACGGCACTCAGCTCGTCGGCATTATGCGACCATACGTCGGCGAGGTGCTGTCGGGGAACCGGTGGCTGGACGAACGAATCACGTACGATCGGCGCAGTTGGCACGGCGTCGCAAGGCTCATCAGACAGTTGAAAAAAAGTCAGTTGGACAGCGTTTTGTTGCTGACCAACAGTCTCTCGACGGCCGCCTTCGTTCGACTCGCCGGCATCCCTCGGCGAATAGGGTTCGCTCTGCACACACGGGGTTGGTTATTGACCGATCCACTCCGACCGGCTCGAGAGCACGGTCATCGGGTTCCGCGTTCGGCCGTCGATCACTACCTGGATGTCGTGGCGGCCCTCGGCTGTCGACCGGGCGACAAACGTCCGGAACTGGCCCTGACGAACCGGGAACAGATCATGGCCGACGACATCTGGCGGAAGTTCGGCTGGTCGACAACGGATTCGGTCATCGTATTCAATACAGGCGGAGCCTACGGTGCGGCGAAAAACTGGCCTTCCTCCTCATTTGCTCAGCTGGCCCGCCTGATCACCGGAAAGCTCGGGGCGCGTGTTCTGCTTGTTTGCGGTCCGGCCGAACGCTCGGCGGTGGCCCGTATTGAAGCCGAGGTGGACCACCCTGATGTCCGGTCACTTTCGGAAGAGACACTCAGCATCGGCCTGACCAAGGCAGCCGTCAGTCGGGCCGCATTGATGGTGACGACCGACAGCGGACCCCGCCATTTTGCTTCGGCATTTGGCGTGCCTGTCGTAACGCTGTTCGGGCCAACCGACCCACGTTGGAGCTACAACTACTCACCTCACGCCATCGACCTGCAGTTGGATGTCAACTGTGGTCCCTGCGCTCGCCGGACCTGCCCGGAAGGCCACCATCGCTGCCTTCGAGACCTGACCGTCAACCACGTGCTGGTGGCTGTCGAAACTCTCCTCAAGACGGCGCACCGCCACCCGCGCCACGTGGCCTGATCTGCCGCCCTCGCCGACCTCATTCTTCGTATCGAACGTCCACGGAGTTGACAATGTGCAGTTCGCTGGCGACGGCCAGGACGAGTTCCTGGGCGAGTTGCTTGTGATAGAACGATCGCACGCGACCACTGATTAGCAGCTGCTCGCCCTGACGCTCCACGTCGAGATCACGTAACGCACTGATGGGGCTGGTGGCCAGTGCGGTTCTCGCTCGCTTTTCGACATCCGTGGTCATCGTTACCTGCACAACCAATGTCATTGGCCGGATTTTGATTCCCGCCTGACCCAACCGGCCGGCGCATGCCGATGGGTATGCCCACGTACGATCTACACGGCCGAACGGTGTCATCGAAGCAAAACAGTGCCATCGAAGCAAAACGGTGTCATCGAAGCAGGATGGATCATGAGTTGACAAAAGTCCACCGTCGCACAGTTCCGTCTACTGTATCGATTCTCCGGGCCCTGCGTCAAGCGGCGCGCGTCCGAGGCACGGGCTAAGCGGGCTAAGCGGGCTAAG
>CAYNDU010000013.1:20459-26564 GCA_964395615.1 uncultured Pirellulaceae bacterium
CGGGCTAAGCGGGCTAAGCGGGCTAAGGAGACGCATCAACGTGCGCCGCCGGCCGGAAACGAAGGAAGGACGTCGGACGAGGAAGAATTCGTTATAATGGCCGGAAAGAACACTGTTATCACCAGCACCCGCAGAGAGAATTACCCATGACTTCAAGTCCGCAGTCGCATTGCGATAGCCATCAGACGCAATCAACGGAATTTCAAGGCGATCCGGTTGACGTACGGCGCGAGAGCTCTGCGGGAGGGAGCGCCGGTACACCGTCGGCTCGCGCTGTGACGACTCGCCGTCGGTTCCTGCAGGCCGGAATGGTGACTACGGCCGGGCTTTTCAGCTGGCCTCAGACCGCCCACAGCCGTTCGCCCAACGAACGAGTGCGGATCGCGGCCGTCGGCGTGGGTGGCAAAGGCTGGACGGACGTGAACGGGGCGGCCAAGCATGCGGACGTCGTGGCATTCTGTGATGTGCAGGAAGGTGCCGCCGGAAAACGCCGTGGCGGATTAGGGGCCGCCGCCAAAGAGTTTTCGAAGGCGAACGCCTACGTTGATTGGCGTGAGATGCTCGACAAGGAACACAAGCGTCTGGATGGAATTACTGTTTCGACACCGGACCACATGCACGCACCGGTTACCATGACTGCGCTGCACCACGGACTGGCCTGTTACACCCAGAAGCCGTTGACGCGCACGATTCACGAAGCTCGGCAGTTGGCCACGGTCAGTCAGGCCCAAGGCGTCGCCACGCAGATGGGAAACCAGCACCACAACGGAAGCGCCTACCGCACGTTGGTGAAGTTGATTCGGAGCGGAGTGATCGGAAAAATCCGTGAGGCCCATGCCTGGTCCAATCGGCCGATTTGGCCCCAGGGCCTGGAACGACCGACCGGCTCCGACGCCGTTCCAAAGGGCCTGCATTGGAACCTCTGGCTCGGCGTTGCCGCCGAACGGCCATTCCTGCAAGGCGTCTACCACCCATTCAATTGGCGCGGTTGGTATGATTTCGGAGCCGGAGCGCTGGGCGACATGGGATGCCACATCATCGATCCGGTCGTCTGGAGTATGAAACTCGGTTCGGCCAATTCGGTAACGTATGAGGGCCCGCCGCCCATGACCGAGACCTTCCCCAAGCAGGAACGCTTGAACTACATCTTTCCCGGGACTGAATATACTGAACATGCGACGCTGCCGATGTCGTGGTACGACGGCGGCCAACTCCCGAGCGTCGATCATCCCGATTTGCCGGCCGATTTGAAATTGCCGAGCAATGGAACCATGTTTGTGGGGCAAAAGGGCATCGTCATCACGGCGCATGGCGGAAAGTCGATGCCGACACTCTATCCCCAAGAACGCTTCGGTGATGTCACGATAGATGTGTTACCGAGTCTTGACCATTACGGTCAGTGGATCGGGGCGATTCGCGGTGAAGCCGAAACGACGTCGCATTTCGGATACTCCGGGCCCCTGACCGAAACCGTATTGCTCGGAACCATCGCCTGCCGGTTTCCCAGCCGGAAGCTGGATTGGGACCCACAAGCCATGCAATTCCCCAACCACAAGGCGGCCACGCAGCTGGTCAACCAGCCCTACCGAGACGGTTGGGAAGTGCCCGGTTTGAGTGGTTGACGAAGGGCAAGCGTGAGACAGGTCGTGGATCACGATTTCGGCGCAAGATACTCGGCGGCACGCAGGTACTGAATGACTCGTTCGGCCAGTTCCGGCGGATCGGCTTCGGCCGAACGGAGAATGAGTTCGGGCTGTTCGGGGCGTTCATAGGGATCATCGATGCCGGTGAAGCCCTTGAGCTGCCCGGCACGAGCCATTTTGTACAGTCCCTTGGGATCGCGAGACTCGCACACGTCCAACGGCGCGTCAACGAACACCTCGATAAAATCGCCCTTGCTCCCGGCTGCCTCGACCTGGCGGCGCACCATTTGCCGATCACGACGATAGGGGCTGACGAATGCCGTCAGCGTGGTCAGTCCGGCTGAAGCGAAGAGCTGAGCGACCGCGCCGACCCGTCGAATGTTCTCCGTTCGGTCCTCGGGCGAAAACCCGAGCCCAAATCGACGGGCATACGACGGACCATAGGACTCCAACCGGTCGGCACTTGCATTCAAACCGTGTCGCACATTGTCACCGTCAAGCAGGAAACTGTGGATGCCGAGCTGATTCAATCGGTCATCGACGCAATTGGCAATCGTACTCTTTCCACAGCCGCTCAATCCAGTGAACCAGACAACGCAGCCCCGGTGTGCATTCAGTCGTTCGCGTTGTTGTCTCGTCACCTGATGGTCGTGCCATGTGACCCGCACCTTCTCTCTTGCCATTATATCAACTGGCTCCCCACTTCCGATTCGTCCTGCGGATCGCTCACACCTGCCAACTCGCATAAGTTGGCAGCCATCACTGGTTGTGGGCAACTCCACACCAGAAAGAACAGCGCCTCGCGGCACCATCGTCCGACCGGGTGTCCCACCACGTACCCCGCCCCCTTGGCGACGGCGAGCGCTGACTGGGTCGCCCGTAATACCAGGCTGTTGGCGCGCGATCGCAACACCTGATTCGAACAAACGGCCTCTCCCGCCGCCACATTCAGCAGATCGTCCACTAATCGATTCCACTGCTCACGAAGCGGCCGACCCGCAGTACTCAATTCGTTGCGTCCTGTCGCCTCCTGTTCAATATAACGAATGGCCGAGTCGGCCAGCCCGGCTGCCAGCGTCGATGTCTGTAAACCGCCCGATCGAGCTCCCACTCCGCCCTTCATTATATCGGCCGCCGGTCCGGCCAGAATCCAACGGTCGGATACCTCCGCCTCCGTGAACCGGACCGGACCCGTCTGGCTGGCTGCCAAAGACACCAGGTCCACCGGATGCTCAATCGTCATCCCCGGCAAATCGCGTGGCACGGCCACCAGCACTTGCGCACCGCCTTCCATCGCCGCGCCCGTCACGATCCAGTCGGCGTGCGCTGCGCCTGTCACCCACGGGCTGTAACCGTTCAACACCAGGCATCCCCGGCGCTGTTCGGCAACCAATACGGGCCGCTTCAAGTGCCGACGACTGGTCGTTAAGTGCGATATGCCAACCGTTGCAAATCGCCGCCCGGCGACTAGATCCGGCAGACATTCCGTGCGTGCCCAGTCATGCTCGGCCTGTGCAATCCGCCGACATGCGCCAGTACGCTGCGTGATGACAAACGTGGTCGTCAAACATGCCGCGCTCAGTCTCAAGTACCCGCGCGCGACGTCCGCGTCGCTCCACCCCTGTCCGCCCTGGCTACGATCGATGAACCATTCAAAAATGCCGTGACGTCCACACGCCTCCAATTGCTCGGCGGGCCACGCACCGGGGTGATCAAGGGACGGCGCCAACGACTCCAGCTGCTCACACAGTGGACCTAATGCCGGATCATCCGGACGCTCTATTCGTCCATCGGTCGCCATGAATGCTCCTCCACAACAACTTCCCACTTAACCTAAATCACCTACCGTGCCACGCTCGATCGAGCGCCAAGGTACCACTCCCTATCATACTCCTTAAGAGTAGACACGGGAGATCACCTTTTCTGAAGATGAGGGACTCGCTATAACCTAAGTCGACACGGGCATGGACC
Source organism: uncultured Pirellulaceae bacterium (assembly GCA_964395615.1). Lineage (GTDB taxonomy): Bacteria > Planctomycetota > Planctomycetia > Pirellulales > Pirellulaceae > CAYNDU01. The sequence goes on from CAYNDU010000013.1 coordinate 24,074, forward strand.
GAGTGCGGGGGGTTGGAGTTGGGCATTGGAGGCGGCCGTGCAGTGGAACGGGTGGGCGAAACGAATGGGTCGGGCCAAGTGTGGGCGGAGCTGGGCACCGGACGATCTGAGCCGCCCGGCGCGCGAGCGAGGTCAAGGGGTGCCATTGCCGGACTCTTGTGAGGCCCGACCTTCCACGAACTCGACTCTCGACGAGCTTTCCTCGCGGGAGTGCTTGCCTCACCCGCAAACGGTCATTCATCGCAGGTAGGGGCGGAGGGAACATCTAAATGAGCCAGACACAAGCAGAAGTCGAGTGGAACCAACGCGAGCCAACGGTGGGATCGATGAATGCAGAAGTACTATACGACAAGTGCATGGCCCTGGCCCACAACTTGTGGTGGACCTGGCATCCGGACGTGATCAATCTATTCCGCGATCTGGATCCCATTCGCTGGCGTCAACTGGATCACAATCCGATTGCGTTGCTGCGTGAGTTCACACCCGATCGCCTGGCGGCTCGCGCGGCGGAGATGGTATTGTACAGCCGCATCAACTATGTTCACCGGCGGCTCAAAGAGTACATGGCCAGCGCTTCGACCTGGTCAACTTTGAACACGGGCGTTTTGGGTGCTCGACCCGTGGCCTATTTTTCGGCCGAATTCGGCATTCACGAATCGCTTCCCATCTATTCTGGCGGTTTGGGAGTTTTGTCGGGCGATCATATCAAGAGTGCCAGCGGTCTGAGTGTCCCATTGGTCGCGGTCGGTCTGTTTTACGACCAGGGATATTTCAAGCAGCATTTGGATGCTTCGGGGTACCAGAACGAGGAGTATCTGGACACGAAGGTGGAGAATTTACCGATGGCGCCGGCCCTATCGCCGGACGGCAAACCGGTATCGGTGAGCATCGACACACGGGACGGGACGCTGTTGGCCAAGGTATGGCTGATGCAAGTAGGTCGAGTCCGGCTCTATTTGCTGGACTGTGACGTGGAGGGCAACAGCCCTCAGGACCGCGACTTGACAAGTCGTCTTTATGGCGGTGACGAGCGGACCAGAATACGCCAGGAGTTGGTGTTGGGCGTGGGCGGTTGTCGAGCGTTGCAGGCGTTGGGAATCACGCCGGGCGTCTATCATTTGAATGAAGGGCACAGCGCGTTTGCTCCCCTCGAAGTGATGTGCCAACGCATGCAGAACGACGGAATGGCGTTTGATGATTGTCTACGCGAGACGGCTCAACACACCATCTTCACGACCCACACGCCGGTACCTGCAGGCCACGATCGATTCGTGGCGGATCTTGTTGAAGAGCACCTGGGACCTCTCCGGGACAGCCTGGGAATTACCCACGATCAGCTGATGGGACTCGGGCGGGTCGAGCCGCAGAACGTCGGCGAAAGTTTCTGCATGACGGTGCTCGGTTTGAAGCTATCACGTCGTGCCAATGCGGTCAGCGCGCTGCACGGTCATGTTTCGCGTCGCATGTGGGCTCACCTCTGGCCCTGGCGAGTGGAAGAGGAGATTCCGATCGGGCACATTACGAACGGCGTACACGTACCGAGTTGGCTCGCGTGGCAAATGCTACAGCTCTACGACCGCCACTTCCCGGCAAACTGGATGGGTCGAATGGGTGAGCCGGACGTTTGGCAGCACATCCAGAACGTCGATCCGGGCGAACTGTGGGAAACCCACAACACCCTCAAGAGCCTGATGTTGGCCTTTGTTCGTCGTCGCATCAGTCGTCAATGCCGCCGGCGGGGAGAGAGTGACGCCGCGGTCGAGTCGGCTCGACATGTCCTGTCCCAAGACATCTTGACCATCGGATTCGCTCGGCGTTTCGCCACGTACAAGCGGGCCGATCTGATATTGCGCGACGAGGAGTTGATTTGTGAGTTACTGAGCGATCCCGATTGCCCCGTGCAGATTGTCTATGCCGGGAAGGCCCATCCGCGCGACGAACCGGGCAAGCAGTTGATTCAGCGGATGGCCAACTTGCGACACGATCCCCGGTTCAACAATCGGATTGTGTTTGTTGAAGACTATGACATCAACGTCTGCCGCCATTTGATACAGGGTGTCGACGTCTGGTTGAATAACCCTCGGCGGCCGCTCGAGGCGTCCGGAACCAGCGGCGAAAAGGCCGTACTCAACGGCGCGTTGAATTTGTCGATTCTCGACGGTTGGTGGGCGGAAGCTTACGATGGCAAGAACGGCTTCGCCATCGGGCACGGCGCGAGTCATGTTAAGGATGAGGTAACGGATCAGCGAGATGCCGAGTTCCTATACGAGACGCTGCAGAACCGGGTCATTCCCATCTACTATGACCGCGATGTGGACGGACTGCCCCGGCACTGGATCCAGATGATGATGAACTCGATCAGCTCACTCGCCTGGAGATTCAGCGCTCACCGCATGGTCATGGACTACACCCGTACGGCCTATGTGCCGTGCGCAGGCGGACTGAGCTGCGATATACCGGCCGATTGAAAGGGGAGCGAAAGGGGTCAGGA
>CAYNDU010000014.1:0-26155 GCA_964395615.1 uncultured Pirellulaceae bacterium
GGATCGGGTTGTTCTGTCGTCGCCTGGTCAGAATATCGATCATCTGCCGAATCTCGTGGTCCCGGCAGAGGACCGGATCGATTTCGCCTCGACGAGCTCGATCGGTGAGATCGATCGTGAATTGATCGAGTGAGGGAGTCTTTCCGGAACCGACCGGGCCAGCTCTCTCCGTAGGCCCGGACTCTTCAACCGCCTCTCGCGCCTCGACCGATTCGGCCGTCTGCGCAGTGGTTGTCTCGAGGTCTTTGCGCAACGCCTCGGAAGAAATCGCGTCAAGTTTCGGACAGCTGGAAACGGCGCTCCGTCGCAGGGACTCATCATCGAGGAGCGCACAAAGAACATGGCCGCTGCGAATCGACGGTTGTTGAAAATCAATCGATGCAATCAGCCACGCCTGTCGCATCAGGTCAACGACGCTCGGACTTAGTGCCGGCGGCCGTGAGTTACCCGTTTTGAAACGATCGACAGCTCGGGTCAGTTCGGAACTGACGCGTGACGCGTCAATGCCAAACTGGTGCAGAATGGCCGACAGATCGCCATCGGCCGACTCCAGGATCTTGATCATCCAATGTTCGATTTCCACGTTGTAGTTTGTCCGCGACAGGCAGAGACCGGCCGCACCTTCGAGGGCCGATCGCGTCAGCGGATTGAGCCGACCGACGAGTTCTTTAAGATTCACTTGCACCATGATTGGTTCCTCGCTGGTTCTCGATTTGCATTCAATGAGATTCCGTGTCCGCACCGAGCGCGCACGCCGACCGCCTGAGCGTTATCGAGTCGGCATGCCTTCGACGGCGAACACGGCATCCTCTGCATCAGTTTCTCGTTGAAGTCCTTGAATCCACGTATTCCATCCCAGCCGGGAGCCGCCGCCCGCTGCGTCTCCCAACCGAGTGCAGGGAACATGCTCGGCCAACAGCAGGAGCTGCAGCTCGAAGTCGTATTCGGGACCCACATAGCGGCGCACGAACTGGCCGAGAGGTCGGTGTTCGGATCCGTTCGGCAGCAAGCCTACGAAGGTCGAGTAGTCGAGGGGGCCAAGCTGAACGCGAAATTTGTTCTCCACGCCCCAGACGCGATCGCCAACGACCGCGCTTTGCCCAAGTTGGTTCTTCAGATCGACACGTGTCCTGCCAGCCGAAAGCCGCGTCTGGTCTCCTTGAGCGAGGTAGAGCCATTGCCCGACCAGCTGGATGACGTTTGCCGGCAAATGAAACTGTTCGATCAGCATCGCTTCGAGACAGACGGCTCGAGGTATATCCTGAGAATAATGCCCTCCGAAGTAGACAAGCACGGCATCGTCGATGTCAAGTCGGCCACCCAAGCCGCCGGTTCCAAGGCCAAGCAGACTTTCCAGGCAGATCGTAACCAGGTCACGTGGATTGGTCGTATCGGGCCGACCGGCCCGTTCGAACCGAACAGGTAAACGAGGTTTTTCCCAGGCTCGATAAAAGAGCGCCAACAAGCGATGGTTGAACAGGTCCAGAAAATCCCGCAGCGCCGTGTCCCTTTGACGGGATCGATCGATGACCAGTTGCGTATAGTGGCGAGGCAAGACGCCTTGCGGCCCGGTCAGGCCGAAGAACGGGACTTCCATGTCCGCCGACATGCTCGTGGAATCGGACGACGCACCGGACCGAGGTCCGCATTCGGTAATCTCGCTGGGAGGAAAGCTGAGCGAGGCGAGTGTACGAAATCGTACGGCCTCGGCTTCCGGCGGATGATCTTCTCCCAGTGGCAGCCCACCTTCACGGCAAATCAATCGCACCGCCTGAAAAAACTCGAACTGGTACGGGTCCCGAGAGATCCTCAGTCGCATCGACTCCTGGGGAAACTCAGGCTTACGGTCAATCTCGCGGGAAGTCCGGTTTTCCTGGGCCATTCGGTATTGGACCTGGGCTAATGAAACGAGTCATTCGATGGATGCGAGTCGCACGAGACGATACCCGGAAACAAGGTCATTCGAGCGATCCTCTTCGTGCCGGGCCTTCGGCTCGGACAAGTGGACCCAACAGTGCGTCACAGAAGCACTCGACGACCGGCCCTCGGGGGCCAACTACAAAACACTTCCGATCGTTTATTGGTGGTTACCAGGGTCCGAGAAAACGAGTTCAGGGACACGTAGAGTGCCATGAATCTGTCAAGAATCGACGCGAACAGGAATGGGCTGTTCCCCGAAAAGTTCTCCTCGTCCAAATGCAGCGTCGACTCGATGCCACGGCAGAATCCCGCCGCGACGGGGCCTCCCACCCGCGCCACGGTTCGGTGACTTTCGATGCCGATCAGACCGCCGATCAACATTCGCGTCTCTGGCGAGTCAACTCGATCGTAAAGCGACAGGATCTCGCGCAGTGCTTCCGCATTCTCATCCGTGGTCACAAGCGACAGATGGTTGAGCGAAAGATGGCTGATCAGCCGCCAGAGCGTTCCGTGTCGCAGGGGTGGTCGATACGTGGCCGTCGGGGCCGTCAGACAGCGTACCAGAGCACCCGGCCCACCGGACAACTGAAGCTTTGGCTGGCCACCGCCGAAGGGAAGCCGTTGCGGAAGATTGCGATTCAAACAGGTTGTCTGAAGGTCGAGCGTCCAGCCGGCTGAATTGGCCGGCCGAGAGGCCAGGTCAACGAGCGACAAATAGACTTCGCTTGCCGCGTCCATCTGCCCGCCGGCGTATTGGGCCGCGCGGCGTGACGCAATCCAGTACCGCCTCAGTTCTTCATGCTGCGTTCCGTGCTGCAACGAGTAGAACGGAAGGAACTCGACTTCATCCCCCTCATCGGTCGAGGCGATCACGCGATCCACCGAATAGATCTCGTTGGCCAATGGTCGTCGCGCGTCAGGAATCACGCGGTACTCGTAAGCCGTCTCGGTCATGCGCACCGGTTCGGCGCGCTGCCGATAAAGATTGGCCAGCGGGGTGCAACCCAGCTGCAGGGAGTCGGCGGTGATATTCCGCTCCAAGTCCTGGTCATAATCATCCAGAAACACGTACAACTCGCAGCTCCGCTGACCCTCCAGATGACGCCGCACTCGAGGGCTGAAACAGTCGAAGTCGACAAACAGAAACTTCTTTGGAAACGCAAAATATTCGGTCAATAGCTGGTATCCGGGGAACGACCTGGCGGGGTACGGCAGGAGGGTCTCGTCCGGCTCGAAACCGACGGGCCGAAGTCGGCCGGCATCGATCAGGACCGGTTCGGGGTCACCGGCCGACCGAGCGACGGCGACGCCCATCGCGCAGTTCAAAAGCTTCTCATACAGGGCATAGGCGTGCTGGACCTGTCCATGCAGGTAAACTCGCAGAGAGGATAACTCCAACATGTCGAAAGTCACTTTCGACGACAGGCAGCGGAGCTTCACCCTCAAGATCGCCTTGGCCTCACTGGCCATGGGCGTCGTGGGCGCGGTAAACGGAGTACCGTGAAATCCGGCTTCCGCCGTTTCGATCGGCCAGAGAGTCACATCGTAGCAGGTCTGAAAGCGACAGGGGTCACCGCCAATCGGTTCCGTTTCTACCTGTGTGTGCCGGGCGATCGGATACCCGGCCACCAACTCACGTTGGGCTTCGTCGAGTCGCAGCTGCGCGATGGCAAGTGAGGGAATCGGAGCCAGGTAGTGTGGGTACAGCACCCCTAACATGGCTTCGGTAATCTCGGGGAAATCGTCCTCGATCTTATGCCGAGTCCGAGCGGCCAACAGAGCAAATGCCTCAATGAGCCGCGACACATGAGGATCTTCGGTCGTTTCGGCGGACATCCGCAAGCGACCGGCGATCTTGGGATGTGCGGCGGCAAACTCCGCGCCCATCTTGCGGATAAAGGCCAGTTCCCGGTTGTAATACGGAAGTAGCTCGTCTGTCATGATGCGTGGCTTTTCACCGTGAAGCTCGCTGTCGACGGTTCCAATTGCGAATCAAATACGACCGGTTCCGGTGACGGTTCCAATCGAAGCATTGCATCGATACGAAACCGAAGCGTTCGATCCATCGTGTCGGTATTTTCGAGCAACGTCACTCGAACCGACTTAAAACGCGGCTCAAATTGCCGGATAACACGTTCGATGGTTAATCTCAGCTTCTCTCGCTCCTCCAAGACACCGGAGTTGATCCCCGCAAAGTCGGGCGTACCATAGTTCATCAGCGATTGTTCGAGGTCTGTCAAGTCGTCGGGCCAGGAGCGACACCGTTGACGGGAGTTCAGGAGATTCTCCAGATCCCGCCGAACACTCAGTTTCAGATCGCGAAGCAACTGATGCTGACCCTTGGGTGGCTCTCGAGTCCGCTCGGGCTCGTCATCGATCAGCCGATCGAGCAACGACGGATTGAGCGGTTGACTTTCTCGGTTCCGTGCCATCTGTCTGATCTCTTACTTTGGGGCCGGGGACTCATTGTCCGCGACCGGCGTGAATTCGACCCGTCTTAGCGACATGATGGCCTGAGAATCGTCTCCGGCCAGAAACATCCGCTGGCCCTGGCCACGCACGGGCAACCCCTCGCCACCCGTCCAGGCGGAACCCCGGCCGAGCATGAGTTGAGCGTCATCGGAGGAATCTGTTTGCGGATAGATGGCGGGCAGAAAAACCTCGGCATCGGGCCCATCCACGACATCAATGTGTGCTCGGCGCCAGATCAGGTCACGAGGCCGTTCCGGTTTGTGGAATTCGATGGAAGCGAACTGCCCGGCCGGTATCCAATAGTACTTCCCGGCCGTCGTGTGCACTTCGATCATGCCTGCGATCACATCATCCAGATCACGCCAGTCATCGAACGCTCGCCCATCGCAGCTTCCTGACGTGGGCGTTCGCGCCGCTTCGGCTTCGTCAAGTAATTCGCCCGCCTGTTTCCCGTCTCCTTCCCGTAGAGCGACGAGGGCTTCAAGTTGCTTCCGCACGGCAAGGGACGGCTCGCCGAGCAATTCCGGAGCTCGACCCTCACGGAAACACTGCTGCCTGGCCATTTCAGCGCGCAGAACCTGTCGGAACTGAACGATGCCGAGCATCAGATCGGGGTCTTGTTTAGCAATCGTTTCGAGTTGCTTGTCGGCTCGTTCGAACTCGCCTGAGAAGCAGAGCAATTCGCACAGAAACCCGCGCTGTGACGTATCAGTCGGATGGGCCTTGATCTGCTGTTGCACAGCCCGAATCGCCTCGGCCAACTCGCCCGCCTCGTACCGTTCACGAGCGTTCATATCACGGGATTCCATTTCATCACCGTCACTTTCTATCGTTCAGTACTATGGCTTATTGCGGAGTGGACGACGGTGTCAATTCCGCGACGAGGCGCACGCTGGCCACCACGTCATCAAGTTCATAATGGGGCGCAAGGTGCATCACACAACGATAGGCGCCCGGTTTTCCAGGCTGGGGCCGAATCTGAATCTGAGCATCGCGCAGCGGAAACCGGGCCTTGACGTCGGGCGGCGCTTCCGAGTCGGATGTCACATATTGGACAATCCAGTTTTGAAGAAACCGTTCGAAGTCCTTCGGTTCGGCAAACGACCCAATCTTCTCCCGTCCCAGAACCTTGACGTAGTGAGCGAATCGAGCAACGCAGAACATGTATTGGAGCATCGCGGAGATGCGAGCGTTCTTGGTCGCCGCCGGTCGGTCATAGGTACGCGGCTTCTGGATCGACTGGCTGGAATAGAAGGCCGAATAGGGACTTTCCTTGCAGGCACAGAGGGGGAGGAATCCAAGATCACTCAGTTCTTTTTCCAGTTGCGACGAGATGATCAGGTCGGTAGACATTTTCGGAACAACGTCGGCCGAATCGGTCGCGAAACTGTGAACGGGCAAGTCGGTAACCAGCCCTCCCGTTTCAACATCCTGAACAACACCACGAATGGTCGCCAGCCAACCGGCCTGCGCAAAGGCGCGAATCAAAATGCTTCCCATGGCAAACGCCGCACCGCCCCAGAGGTATTTGCCAGTATCGGGACCATTCACATCCTCGACAAATGGAAAGCGGTCGAGCCGACTGCCGTCGTCCTGGTACGGCTCGCGCATCAGAATGCGCGGAAGCGCCAGACCGACAAACCGCGAGTCCTCATGGTCGCGCAGTGACCGCCACTTGAGGTAATCCAATTGATCCAACGTCGCGGTATGATCGAGCGTATGCTCCATGCCGCGAAAGTGGTCCAATCCGAACATGCTTGGATGCGCGTTGCAAAGAAAAGGACAGAATGCGGCAGCGGCGACACTCGAAATCTGGCGCAGCAAGGCTACATCGTCATGAGGATGCCGCACGTTCGGGCGAGGGTGCACCTCGTAATCGCCAATCAGAACCCCATACGGCTCACCCCCGGGACTTCCGAACTCCTGGTCATAAACCTTCCGGAAGAGCTGGCTCTGGTCGAATTCGACAGCCCGTTCAAAGTCCCGTTCCAGTTCTCGCCAGGTGACGTGAAGGACCTTTATTTTTACATTGGCCTCGGGCACCCGATCAGCTTGATCGGTCAGATACTGCAAACCGCGCCAGGCGGCTTCCAGCCGCTGAAATCTGGACGTGTGCAGAATCTGGTTGACCTGCCGGGCGACCACGGCATCAACGCGGGCCACAGCGCGATTCAACTCTCGAATCAGGGCCGTTCGCTCAGGCAGCGAAGGGGTGCCGAACCAGGCGGCGAGCGATGCTCGAACGGTTGGTGCGGTGAGAAACGCTGACAGGCGTCTGCCCGATTCGCGATGATCCGAGTCGCCTTGGCCGGGTGGTCGGTCCGCGGTCGGCGGTTGTTGGACGAGCAGCGAATCGAGCAAACTCGAGGGAGCATTTGGCCGAGCCACTCCGTCCTCCAAATCGGACGGAAGTGACGGCGACGAGGGCGTACGATCAGCGTCGGTCGATCCCGCATTCATGAAAAATCGGCCTCACACAGGAGCCCATCGGCGCGCTGCGCCGTGGGCTGGATGCGGCACGTTGATCAGCCGCCCATTTTGGGAATCCGCGCAACCATACGCAAAGAGGTGGTCAGTTCCTCCAATTGCAACCAGGGCCTCATCCAAGCCACGGCGTTGTAGGAACCGGGTTGGCCGGGGATCTCCTTGACTTCGATTTTCGCCTCGCGCAACGGATAACGGGCCTTCGCCTCGGGGCCTGGGCTGGAATCGGCACTGACATAGTTGTGAATCCAACGGTGCAACCACTTCTGGCAATCGTCCACTTCCATGAACGACCCGATCTTGTCGCGCGCGATGACCTTCAGGTAATGGGCGAACCGCGACGTCGCCATCAGGTAAGGAAGCCTCGCAGAAATGGCCGCGTTTGCTGTCGCCTCCGGCCGATCGTATTTCTTCGGCTTCTGCGTCGACTGAGCACCGAAGAAGACGGCGTAGTCCGTGTTCTTGTAGTGGCAGAGCGGCAGGAAACCGAGTTTGCTGATTTCCGCTTCACGTCGATCGGTGATCGCGATTTCGGTCGGACACTTCAAGTCCATATCGCCATCATCGGCCTGGAACACGTGGGCCGGCAATTCTTCGACTTTTCCGCCGCCTTCGGCTCCGCGAATCGCCGTACACCATCCGTACTTGGAAAAGGCGTCGGTCAATCGGGCGCCGAGCACGTAGGAAGCGTTCATCCAGCAGTACTCGTCATGATCAACCGAAATCGGCTGCCCATCGGGCCCCAATGCGACTTCTTCATAGGAGAACTCTTCGACCGGTTTCGTGCTGGCACCGTAGGGAAGTCGAGCAAGGCTGCGCGGCATGGTCAGGACGGCGAAGCGGGAATCTTCACTATCGCGGAAGCTGCGCCACTTGGTGTATTCCACCGTGTCAAAGATCTTCTCCAAGTCCCGCGGCTTAACGAGTTCTGTCCAACTGTCGAATCCGTATAACTTGGGCGAGGCCGCGGAGATGAACGGACAGAAACCGGCGGCCGCCACGTTGGACATTTTGCTCAACAGGTCGATGTCTTCCGGATGATTGGTGAACTCAAAGTCACCTATCAAGGCACCGTATGGTTCACCGCCGGGTGTGCCGAACTCGCTCTCGTAAATCTTCTTGAAGATCTGGCTCTGATCGAATTCAACCGCTTTATCCAGGTCTTTGAATACATCACGTTTGCCGACATTCAGGACCTTGAGTTTGAGCTGAGCGCTCGTTTCACTATTCATGACCAGATGTTCGAGGCCGCGCCAGGAGCCCTCCAACTTCTGGAATTTGTCCTCGTGCATGATCGCGGACAACTGTTTCGAGATGACCTCGTCGAGCGCCGCGATCCCGGCGTTGATCGTGCGAGTAACGTCTTTGTCGAAAGTCACCGTGCCCTTCAACGCTTCCTCGGTCAACGTGCGCAGCAGTTCTTCAGCCCGCGATCGCTCGGTCTGCTTGGTTGCCTGGATCGCAGCATCCAACAGCCCGCCGCCAGCCGCCTCGGCCGGCGCCTGCGATTCCGCAGATGCCTGCACTTCTTTTTCCTGTGATTCACCCGTACTCATCACTCACCTCCCTCCGGCTGTTGACCCCCGGCGTCAACGCCTAGCTCGGCTGACAGTTTCTTCAGCTCCTCGGTATTCTGCAGCACCTGTTCCAAGACACCCTCCAAATCCTCGCTCCGATCGACCTTCGTTAACAGGTCGCGCAGGCGATCTCGCGTCTCGAGCAGCTTGCGGAGCGGTTCGACCTGTCGAGCGACATTGGCTGGCTCGAAATCGTCCATCGACTCGAACTTCAGCTGCACCGCCATTTCGCTGCCGTCACCTTGCAACGTGTTTTCGACTCGCATGTTGAGGCCCGGCGTCATTCGCTTCATCACATCACTGATGTTGTCGCGATCGATCTGAATGAACTTCCGATCTCTGACCGGCTTGAGTGGCTCGGTCGGGTCGCCCGAAAAGTCGCCCATGACGCCGACGACGAAGGGCAGTTCTTTCTCCACGACCGCCCCTTCGGTCTCTACTTCATAGGTGATATGCACCCGTGGCTTGCGCACTCGTTTCAACTTGTCATGTATGCTGGAACTCATAAGACACCCTCTGGCACTGGCCATCACCCCTGCGATTTGATTCCCAACTGGGCCTGGACTGGGGACACCTGGACCCCTAACCGAACCAAGTTACGCTTTCCTACCTGCTTTGGCAAGTACTTTTGCAACGAAGCAATTCGGCAATGACTCGAGACGTCCTGCCGACCTGCATCCGTCCGAAACGACTAGTCCGAGTCTGCTTCGGAGAGCGGGATTCCGGTTCGTCGAGCCATTTCCGTGCGCGTCGACTCGTCGGCGATCAACTCGCGCAACAGCTCCGGCAGCGACATGCGACCCCATCGCACTGCTTGCTCCAAGGCATAAGAGACCGGTGAATGAGGCTCGGTCCTCCGGAAGAAGTCCGCCACCTGCAGCAAGGAGCGAAAAGCGTCCTCCCGACTATTCACCGCACCTGCCACCCCTGCGTCGGACCGCCCGCCTTCGCCGGCTTCTCCCTCCGACGACTCGTCATCCGCCGGATCGCCCACCGAGGGGAGGACGTTGCGGGCGATACCGGACACCTGGTCTCGGGCCGCCTCCAATGCATGCTCAATGGCGGAGGATGGGGGCGCCATCGAAAAGCCGTCCGAATCGTTGCCGCATTTCTCCTGCAGGACGTCGTTCATGAGCTTGAATTCGGCCATCGCCGCGTCCACGTCCTCCAGCAAATTCACGAAGAACTCGACCGACGTTGATCGGGCCGCTCGATCAAAGTCGTCCAATGTCACGACCCCCTGTTCGATCCGCTCCGTCCGCCGATCGGTGTCGGAGACTTGCTCCAGCCCGACGGCGTCGGCATAGTCGGCACCTGTCAAAACGGGGTGCAGATCCGTCCCCGACTCGGTAATCGGTATCGCCGCAATCGCTCCGATCAGTGCTCCCTCCGATTCCTCGCCGTTGAGACCGCTCAGTTGAGCCACGGTCGTGACCACTCCATCCTCGTCGGGTCGCGGGTGGATGCCGTCCCAATATCGAGTGCTCAACTCTCGAACCAGGCGAAAACCGTCGCGCAGGCCGGCAAATCCACAACGGCGAGTCAGCGATTCAATGAACCAGGCCGCGATCCACAGGTCCTTCGACTGCTCGGCCAGGACCTTCTCGGCCAATTGCTCGACGGCACGCCAGTCGGGAGAATCGATGACCGGCCGTGGCCCCTCATCATCGTCGTCAAACAAGAGTGACTTGGCGATCTGTCGCTCGGCCGTCCGCGCCGCCTCGCGGGCGTCTTTCACAGAAAAGTAAATTTGCGTGCCCGCCGACTCTTCACGCAATTCGATGCCCGACGGTTGCTCGTCGGAAACTGGCGCCAAGAGGCGTTCAAAACTAATCGTTTCCGGCGTCGCCATGACCCTGTCCTCCCACGCCCAAATACTCCGAGACTTCCCAATATCGAAACAACTCCGGTACCTAGATCGACCTTATCGATCAGGCGACTTTGGTAAACTGCAAGAATCGGGCCGAGCTGCTACAGTCTCGATTATCGGTGCAATGCGTGCAAACGACCCAGTCAGCGCTTGCCCGCACGTCCGACCGGCGGTTCCGTCTTCCCGCAAGAATCTCCAACGGCCCCGCGCCTGATCGTTCTCGGACGAGGTTCGAAATCCCGCCGCCCCTCTTCCTGTCTCTCGAGTTCCCCGTCGTGGAATCTCAACTTCGTTCACAGGTCGTGCCGGTGAAATGGCGTGAATATCGAGTCTTCAGGCGCAACGAATCTTCAGGCACCGAGCCGGCGAAGTTGGCGGCCCAACTTCTCGAGAATACGAGCATGCAGGCGGCTCGTCCACGATTTGTTGCATCCCATTCGATCGGCAACTTCTTTGAGCGTAGCACCCTCGTAATAGACCGATCGGATCAATCGTTGCTCATTTCCCGGCAGATCGTTAATGAGCTCGTGGAGCTTTTGGCTGATCTCTCGAAAGGCGACAGCGTGAGCTACCTGCGCGTTTGGGTCTTCAATGGTCGAGTCGCGCAGGCCGCCCTCCTCGTCCTTGGAAGCCGCAAAGAATACGATGGCGAGTTTCTCGGTTGTGTTCCCCAACCAACGGGCATCGTCCTCTACCTCGCCCGACTCGGCAACCCGGTTTTCCGCCAGGGCCTGATTGGCCATCTGCTCGAACCTCAAACGGCGATAATAGGCACGGCTGGTCCAACTCATTTTCGACAGGCCGTCGTAGATCGCGCCGCGGATTCGGTAGTAGGCAAACGTCGTAAACTGGGCACCTCGTTCGGGATCAAAATCCCGAGCTGCCTCGGCCAACCCAAGCTCTCCGTAAGCCACCAGATCATCGAGGTCGACGCGTACGGGCACTCCGCGATGGATGCGAGCCGCCAACGAATGCACCAGCCCCTGGCCATCTTCCATCAATTCGGCATTTGTTTTCGGTGCGGTCTTCATTTGGACTCTCCGCACAAACGCTGCCACATGCGTTCCAGTCGACCGGACGATTCCTCGTCGTCCAGCAGCACTCGGCTGATCTGCTCGGCCACCGCTTGCCGGTCCGAGTCACCCGGTATCGCCTTTCCGAATCGACTCGCTAGCAACGCGTTGACTAATTCGACAGCGATGGTCTGCAGTCGGAGGCGTGAGTTTTTGAGCCGTCGCGCCACGGCGCGCAGCGCTTCCAACTCGCCCGGCTCCAAAACACTTTCCGTACCGCCGGCCAACAGGGTCTCTTCAACCACTTGCTCAAGCAACCTGGCTTCCTCTGATTCCGGCTCGGACTTCTGCTGCTCCGACGAAGCGGGTTCGTGGGGCGAACGAGTCGCGTCAGGTGCGTCGCTCACAGGCCGTGAGCGGTTCTCCGGGGGTAACTCTGGTGACGACATGAACATCTCCCGCTCGTCGATCAGCATGGCAGCCGGAAATGACAAACGTGACTCACAAAAGGGTACACTCAAATCGCATCGTAACAGGTTTCAGCGGCCGACCCAAATTGATCATCACGATCTGTTCATCGCATTCGTGAGACGATCAACATTCCAATAAGTGATAGTAACAACAGGCCGTTTGCCACGACAAACGCCTGAGCCAGGCGTTGGAAGCGTCGGTCTTCGGCGAGTGCCTGGTCGGTCCATTCGAGATCTTCTTCCAGAGAGATCACCTTTTCCAGGATGTTTTTTACGAAGGCCTGACGGTCTTCCGTATCACCGGTTGCAGCGAAGTAACAGCCGCTGAAGAGCATCGGCTGCTGGCCCGATTCCCGTCCGCCGGCATCGTGGCTATAGGCGTGTACGAGGATATTTCGCAAACGCGTGTGGACATGACTCCTGATCTTGCACAGCATCGAATAGAGTTTGGAATTGCCCGGTTTACTCAGGCCGTTTTCTTCACGAAACAGGCTGTAGACCCAATCTTCAAAGGCGCCGCAGGCGTGCGATGAGAGCGCGTCGACGTTTTCCGGAGTCGGCTCGACCCAGACGTCAAACCCCTTGCCGAATCGATGGGCCTTGGCTCGAGCAAATCCGACTCGCCGCAACAGCTCGCAAAAACCTCGTTCCGACTCCATGCCGGTGATGACGGCGGTGACCGGGCAGTGCAAACGAGTCGAGTCACGAATGGTGGACACATCCGTCTTGACAGCGGCCGGCAACTCACGCGCGGCAATGACGTTTTGGACCACGTCGAATGGGAGCAGGGTCAGAACGCCATTGAGTGGGCAAAGTGGTTGGCGTTCTTTGCGCAGCAATTGGCAGACATAGTCCAATCGCTGGGCCTGTTGGTCGATTGCCGCTCGTGACAAGATCCGCGAACCCGATCCACCTGCGGGTGCTCCCGCAGACGGCCCCTCCGAAGCCGGTGCCCCCGGCATCGTACCGGCATCGGGTACGAGCGTTTCGTAGAGTGAAGCTGCTGGGGACGGGGTCTGAGCTACAGGTTCGAGTGCGCCGTCAGACGGCAAGGCGGCGCTCCCGTCGGCGACCAGCGTGCCGGTAAGACTGGGCGCCCCCGCCGTGGGAGTCGTGCCGGAGGCGTGCGTGGACCCCTGTTCCGCCATCTGGTTCAACTGGCCCAAGCATCCCGTCCCAACGACGACCAGAAAAATCGCGCGCTGATCGGCATACCAGTGCAACGGCGCGGCGCCCGCCGGGGCTCCAGACACTTGAAATGTCAACGCCGAAGCCTGGAAAAGAGACCGGGCCGAACGCTCATCACCGGCGCCGACGACCAGAAAGATGGGCAGCGAGGCGAGGTCCAGGTTGTTTTTTTCCAGCGCCGTCACTCCTTGCTTCCAGGCCTGGTCGATGTCCGGGTAACGCGAGACCGTTCCCTGCAACCACAAACGGAGCGTCTGATAGACGAGCAGCGGAATGATGACGAGCAGGGCCACGATGGCCAGCAGCCGCGTCGGCGCCACCCAGACGTCCCATTCGCTCCGATCGCCAAAGAAGAAGATCAAGTAGGCCGTGACCGTGCAGATCACCAAAAAAATGGCTAATAGTACGCTGATCCTGGCCGGGAAGGACAACCCCAGCAAGCGACGGGGAGCGGCGATGAGGCGCAGCGGCCAACCAAACAACCATCGGAACGGAGCGGTAATGGAACGGAACATGGAACGAAGGTAATTCACAAGATTCCTCGCCCTTTCGTCGGTGGTCGGCGACCGGCTGACGACCGACCGGTTTCCCGGCCGTCGCCGTCCCATCCAAATTCTGCATTCAACACGCTCATCTCTTCCACCGTTTCCACTCCCACAGTCAACGGACCCGTTTTAGGGAAACAGGGCAGGCAGCAGCCAGAAATAACCGCAAATGACGGTGATCGCCCCCAGCACGACGGCCATGAGCGAGACGCCAACGAAAAGAAACTTGCCTTCCAGGGGTGGTGCGCCCGAACCGGGCCGAGGTGTCTGGCGTATCGGCGGTCGACCCTGACCCAACTGAATCGCACGCGCCGTTCGCTGCGACCAGGCTTCCACGTTGGCTGGCAGGTCGAGCTGGTCACCCAGGAACGCGGCATCTGGCAGTTTGTAGAGACCTCGAAAGCCGAGCACAACGCAGACGTAGAAGACTTCGAGCGCATCACGCCGAGTCAAATCGGCTGCATCCTTCGCCTGCTTGAAGAACTCAATCGCCCGATCACGCGTCTTGAAATACTCGAACTCCAGAGAGTTGTTTTCCCACCAGTCGCGACCCTCCCACGGTGCCCCGATCAATACGTCATCAATCCAGGCCACCAATGCGTACTTGGCCAATTCCCAGCCCGGCTTTTGACCCAGCTTGGCCTCCGCCTCGCGAAACTGGTTCTGCAACGATTGGCGAACTTCGTCCGGCTGGGGCGCTCGATTGTCCGAAATCCGGTCGAGCACATCCAGGACGTACAGGAACACCGGGTCGACGGCAGCGGCAAAATGTGGAGTCATGATGACAACTTGGGCACGGCAAATAGGGCAAACTGCAGGATAGCTCGCTTACCCTGCCACAACACTTCCAGCTTTTGCTGGCCTTTCAACGAGTCGAGGTTCCCAATCAGCTCCTCCTGGAACCGAATCGCCAGGGTTTGGGTCGCCAAGACATCTTTCCAGGCGTTTCCTTCTCGACTGACTTCGAAATAGATCCAACCTCGCTGAGTCGGCAAGGCACGCGGGGCTTGCGACAATTCGATCTGGTGCACACCCGGCATTCCATGCTTGAAGATCAGGTCAACTTGCTTGGCGCTGCCCATTTTCCAGTCCAATTTACCCGGTTGCAGCAGTTCACGGCAATCGCGGTCCGACGTATTCTCGCCGTATACCCCAACAAACCAATCCCAGCCCGAATGCAGCCAGTCGGCCTTAATGGCCACTTCCATGCCGCGTTCGGTGCCGACGAAGGGCCGTTGCTCATAATTCAACTTCTTGCGTGTCCCGATCAGTGATTCGAGGCAGGCCTTGATCCACTTGAAGACCCCGGCCAGGTCATCGTGATCGTACAATGGAATCTCAGGCACTCGACGCTGAGCGTCAAATACGGACAACATGCCAACCGCCCGACATAGCTCCGTATAAGCAACCAGGGGGTGCACGCCCTGAGCAAACGCCACCACGCGCAGCACGGCGTACGACTCGTTGAGAACCTTCAACATCAGCAGGTCGTCCAGGTCTCCCGGTTCCTGGCTCGTCAAATTGATCCCGCGATCGACAATCCGCTGGCTCAACACCTCGATCTTCTCGCCAACGATGTCATAGATGGCGCGAACAATCTCCAAACCAAGGGGAGCCCAAGCATCGGTCGACAGGAGAGGTGGGATATAGTCGTAATCCAGTTGGGGAGTCGACTCGGCCTCACCCGCTCGCTTGACGCGAGCGATCGGCAGCAATTCGAATCCCGACACGTCATCCGTTGACAGCAACAGCCGAACATTGAGCACCCGATGCTGAAGCTCCTGATCGTTGCCGCCCCGACTTTCGTCCTGTACGTGCAGCGTGGTCTCAAGGTAACGGTGCGTGCCGGACCGGCCCTCGGCACTCACGTTGGCGCGGCCAAGCGACAGCTTGGGGACAGCCAGGTACACGGTCACTTCATCCGTGTCGGCGAAAGCCTCCTTCAAATCAACTCGGTCCGGCTCCTGACCGGCTTCCAGGCTAATCGTCGTCCCGTCCTTCATTCGCGCCTGGCATCGCGCGACCTGGACCTGGAAGTTGCCAATCGCTTCCTCGCTCAACTCTACCGACCGCAGACCATAGTTATAGGGATGGTCCCAGCCGCCCGACGTCTGCAGCAATTCTGTCCAATAGCGATCGGCTGCCTGGAAATGCTGGGGCCGAAGAAACATCCCTTCGGACCAGTGAATCGGCAAGTTTTGCATGCACGGACGCCTTGTAACTGAACGCCGAGAAACCGGTCGGTGGCCGCCATCAGACCGACTCGCGACGAAGACCGCGACCTTGGTGAATGGTGCATTCTATGCCAATTCCCGTGGATATTACCAGAGGCGCACGTCACAGCTCGGAACCCCACGGGCCCTTGAATGGACGCATGGGGAAGGACGCCTGCCAAAACCCCACGGACCAACCGCTCGGCCAAAACCAAAAAGGCCGGACGCGACGTCAAGCTGCACAGCCAACCTGCAATACCGGGGCAACCTGCAATACCGGGGCAAAATCGCAGGTCACCCCATGCTCGGAATCGACCTCGACCAGACCATGCGAACGCTGCCACACACGCCCTCTCTTTGGGGCCCGATTATCCCTCTTGCCTGAATTGCCGAATATTTGCTACTCTCCGGCCCGATTTACCAGCACCCTGCGGCCCTTGCGGTGAGCAGTCGTGGGGACAATGGGCGAAGACCGTCACAATTGTCAGCAGGCGAGGATGCCATGAGACGTGCGAATCAAGGATGGGCACGGCATTGGAACAAAGGGACCCGAGTTTTAGCCGCTATCTGGTGGATGTGCCTCGTGGTACTGGCAGCCGGCGCATCGTTGTCGGCGGGGGAAGGAGCGCGGGCAGCGGAAGCAGATTGGATCTGGTCGCCGCGGCATGAAGCGGGACAGGTCCCTTCGGCCTCCTGTTATTTCAGGCGTACATTCAGCGTGCACGATCCGGTCCGTGTCCAACTGTCGATCGCAGCCGATGATCGCTACGAAGTTTATCTGAACGGTCAAAAAACGGGGTCCGGTGACCGGGCGCGCGAAACCGACGAGTATGACCTTTCCTCACGAATTCGACGAGGACGCAACACGCTGGCGGTCAAGGTGACGAATACGACAGGATCGACGGCAGGACTGGCCGCGCGACTTGCGGTCCGCGAAAAAGACTCGGGATGGGTCTCTATTTCCACCAACCCCATGTGGGTGACCAACTTACGCCCGCTGCCGTTCTGGTACTCCACGCTCTACAACGATCAATTCTGGGAGCGAGCCCAGTCGTTCCCCTCTCCCGCCCCTGAGAGGCCGACCAAGTCGGCTGATTCGGCCGACGGGAATGGTCGGCGTGTGCGAGCCAGCATCGCATCGGACGAACCGGACGATTCGGGCGCGATGCGCACCAACTCGGCACGCACCGAAGAAAATGGGGCAACGGCGGCGGTATCCGACGCTGGGGAGTCGAGCGCGAGCGATCAGCAGATCCAGGTCGCTCGGGGATTCCAGGTACAACGAGTCTTGGATGCCGAATCGGCGGGCTCGCTACTGGCGATGGCATTCAACGAATTCGGGCAGATCATCGCCTCACGTGAGGGCGAATCGCTGGTCGTGATCGAGGACTCAGACGATGATCAGATTCCCGATTTCGTCCGAACATGCTGCCAATTGGTAACGAATGTCCAGGGCATACTACCACTCAATGGAGATCTCTATGTGACGGGCGACGGCCCGGAAGGCAATGGCCTGTATCGATTGACCGACGATGACCACGACGGAACGTTTGACGCCGCGGTGGCGCTGGTGAATTTCGAAGGCGAGATGGGCGAACACGGAGCACATGGCATCACGCTCGGTCCGGACGGCTGGTTGTACGTGGCCGTCGGTAATCACACGTCCCCTCGGCGCGCCTACGACGAAGAGAGTCCGCACCAAGGGTATTATGCCGGCGATCTGGTGAGGCCCCGCTTTGAGGACCCGGGCGGGCACGCCGCCGGTCGCAAGGCTCCAGGGGGCGTGGTCATTCGTTTGGACGTGTCAGGTCAGCAGCTTCAACTGGTGGCCGGTGGCGTTCGCAACGCGTACGACCTGACGTTCAACGCCGAGGGATCCCTGTTCCTCCATGACAGCGACATGGAATCGGACCAGGGCACAACCTGGTACCGACCGACCCGACTCAACCATGTAACGGCTGGTTCGGAATTCGGGTGGCGCAGCGGGTGGGCCAAGTGGCCCGACTATTATGTCGATACACTCCCCGCCGCCGTCACGACGGGACGCGGGTCTCCGACCGGTGCCGTCTGCTACGACCATTTCATGTATCCCCGACGGTTCTACCAATCGCTCTTTCTTGCCGACTGGTCCGAAGGACGCATCTTGCGAGTTACGTTGAAACGTCAGGGAGCGACGTACTCGGCTGAATCCGAGGTCTTCCTGCAGGGCCGTCCGCTCACCGTCACCGACCTGGATGTTGGCCCGGACGGCTGGTTGTATTTCATTACCGGAGGTCGCGGCACGACGGGAGGGCTCTACCGTGTTGTATGGCAAGGCGAAGTACCCGACGCAGTGAAAGATCTGGGCAGCGGTATCTCAGCAGTTATCCGCCAGCCGCAACTGCAGAGTGCCTGGGGCCGACAGGCGATCGCGCGGTTGCAGCAGGAACTGGGTGACCAGTGGGGGCCGCAGTTGGTCGGGGTCGCACAGAGCACGGCGAACCCCACCGAGTATCGTCTGCGCGCTCTGGACGTGATGCAGTTGTTCGGTCCGGCTCCATCCGCCGAACTGTTGACGGAACTGTCGGCGGACAAGAACGAAATCGTGCGCAGCAAAGCGGCGGCCCTGCTCGGATTGCTCGACCGGGAAGAGTCCGGTGCGAGGCTCGTTGCCCTGTTGAGTGATTCCGATGCCTTCGTCCGGCGTACGGCCTGCGAGTCCTTAGTGCGCGCCGATGTCGACGTTGACTGGAAAATACTCCAGCCACTCCTTGTATCGGACGACCGATTTGAAGCTTCGACTGCTCGACGAGTGCTCGAGCGAATTCCCGTGGACACCTGGCGTAATGAAGTGCTGACCTGCGACCAACAGCGTCTATTCATTCAAGGCGGATTGGCCCTGGTGATCGCCCAACCCAATCACGAAAATGGCATGGCGATCCTCGACCGCGCGCGTGAATGGTTGGCCGGATTCGTGAGTGATCGCGACTTTATCGATATGTTACGTCTGTCCCAGGTGGCCATCTTGCAAGGGAAGATCGACCCAGGGCAACTTTTGGAACTCCGCGATGCGCTGGCCGAGGAGTTTCCGGCAAGTAATCCGGTCATGAATCGCGAGTTGATTCGGTTGCTGGTTTACTTGAAGGCAGATGCCATTCGAGACCGGATGCTGCAGTACGTCCATTCCGATATCGCTCGGTCCGATAAAGTCCACACGGCGATGTACATGAGTCTGCTGAACGCGGACTGGACGTTTGAGCAAAAGAAGGACCTGTTGCTGCTGATGGCCGAGGCCAAGACCTGGGAGGGTGGGAGTAGTTATCCGCTCTATCTGGGAAACGCGATGCGCCAATTCGCTCGGCATCTTTCCCCCGAAGAAAGTCTGGCCGTGCTCGAACAAGGGCAGCAGTGGCCCGACGCGGCGCTGGCAGCGCTCTACAAACTGCCTGCGGTACTCAATGACAAGACTCGCCAGATGTTGATCGACCTTGACCGCCAAATCGACCGTCATACCAAGCCGTTGACCGACACGGCGAATAACCAACTGATGGTCGGGCTGGTCGCCGTTCTGGCCCGTAGCGGGGACGCCGAGTCAGTAGCTTACCTGCGCGAGATCTGGGACCGCAGCCCGGAGCGGCGCGAACCGGTCGCCATGGGACTGGCTCAACAGCCCAATGAAGACAACTGGGACTACCTCATCCGCAGCCTGGCCGTGGTAGAGGATGAAACGGCCGACCGCGTCCTGCAGGCCGTGACGGATGTGAATCGCGTGCCGGATGACCCCGAGTACTTCCGACAGGTGATCCTCTGCGGACTTCGCCTTAAAGAAACCGGCGCCGAACATGCCATTGAATTACTGGAACGCTGGACCGGGCAATCACTGGGTGAATCGGGCGCGAACTGGCAACCCCGGATGGCCGCCTGGCAGCAGTGGTTCCGCAGCGAATTCCCGGATGCGGGAGAGCCGGAACTTCCGGTCGCCTCCGAGGACAGCAAGTGGACCTATGACGAACTGCTAGAATACCTGGACAGTGATGAGGGTCGAGAAGGCAATATCGAACAGGGTGAACTGGCATTCCAAAAAGCTAATTGCGCCAAATGCCATCGGTATGGAAATCAGGGCGAAGCGATGGGCCCCGATCTGTCCGATCTGAGCCATCGGTTCACGCGAAAAGAAACGCTCCAGTCACTCCTCTTCCCGTCGCACGTCATCTCGAGTCAGTATCAGGGCCATACCCTCCAATTGACGACCGGCCGGCTATTGACCGGGTTGGTCGGACAAGGAGCAGCCGGCGAGAAAGTCGTCCTGACGCTCGACGGCGACAAGATCTCCGTCGACGAATCAGATATCGAAGAGGTGGTGCCAAGCCGAACCTCGACCATGCCGACCGGGTTGCTTAACGAATTGACGCAAGAAGATATTCGAGACCTGTTCGCGTTCCTGAATACCGACGCGAAGACCTCCGTCGCTCGACGTACGGATTCCGAGTGATCAAGGTGTTGAAATATAACCCGGGGACCCTCCTCCCGGGCCTTCAAGCCGTCACATGTGGTTGAAACGGTTCTTAGTGAATAACCGACGACCAACGCGTCAAGAATGGCCGGCCGGCGACGCCAGCAGATGGCGATTGTCATTCGGCACGTCGGATTGCACCATGCCGTCTCGCAATCGAATCATACGTTTCGTATGAAGCGAGACCTCGTCCTCATGCGTAACGATGATGATCGTCTTGCCGGCCTCACTGAGTTTCTCAAAGATCGAGAGAATCTCCTCGGTCGTGCGGGTATCGAGATTTCCCGTCGGCTCGTCCGCCAGGATGAAGAAGGGGTCGTTGACCAGGCTGCGGGCAATCGCGACGCGCTGCTGCTGGCCACCCGATAATTGTGTTGGCCGGTGCGACAAACGGTCGGCCAACCCGACCATCGCTGCCAGGTCAAGACACCGTTGCCGATCGGCAGACGTGAGCCGCCCCTGGTAATACAGCGGGACCTCGATGTTCTCGACAACCGTTAACTGGGGGATCAGGTTGTACGATTGAAATACAAACCCAATGCTCGTCGCCCGCGTCCACGATAATTGGTCGTCGTTCATGGCGCTGACATCGTTCTCGCCCAAGAAGAGCTTCCCGCGTGTCGGACGGTCCAGACAGCCCAACAGATTCAAGAGCGTGCTCTTGCCCGATCCTGAAGGGCCCATGATCGCCACGTAGTCGCCCTGCGGAATGTCAAAGGTGATCCCGCGCAAGGCATGGACCGTCTCGCTCTTGAGCACGTAGTCCTTGGTCAGATCGGTCAATCGAGCAGCAATGGTCATGCGGCAGGGCTCCCTTGTTTCCCGGGACGTCGTTCGGCAACACCCATCGCTGGCGATCGATGTGCGGCCCTCTTATACTAGTTGTACCCCCTTGGTTTGTCACGGTTTGCCGGACCGCGTGTCGGAGGAATTTTGGCCGTCCTTGCGATGAAGCCGGGCGAGATCCGCCCTCGACTCCCACGAGCCTCCGAGGCCCCGTTTGTCGAACGCGTGCCACCCAGGTTGCCGACCGCCCATAGGCCGGCTGCGGGTAAAATGGATCGTAACGACCCTGCGGAAGGAAATGCTCCAAATTCTTAGTCAAAAGGAACTTACGTCGGGCCGGGCGGTAAAAGTCTTGCTTGACACCCTATTCCTCCCAGCTTATCATCGATCCATGGAGTGATGAGGTCTTTTCCAACGCCGGTCCTTTCTCGAATGCAGTAGGCGCTATGATTCCCCTGATCATCAGCATTCTTTTGATATTGTTTTTCATCGTGGTGGTGATTTTTTCCGCGCGTACGTGGCGCGGCCTCCACATCACGTTTGTCTGTTTGACGTTTCTGATGACGATCTTGATGCTGATATGTGGAGCGATGGCGGTCCGCACCCATGGCACCTGGAAGAAACAATACACCGCGTTGGAGAAGCAGTTGGCCGAGGCGCAACGGGAAGGGTTGATCCTGGAGTCGGGCGATCCGATGCAGGTCAAGTCGGCCGCGCCATCGCTGTTTGAAGTCCAGCAGCGCATGGAACGAATGATCCTGGATCGGGGCCGCGTTTGGAGGCAGTGCACACCGGGCCGGCCGGCTGGAAATACGGTCAACGTGGCCACGGTCCCGCCCAATACTCCGCAGGACCAGATGAAACCGAACGGGATTAATCCCAACACGGTTCTGTATGCGTTTCGCGAAACACCGTTGGACGAGAAAACGCGCGTTCCGACCGCCTATTTGGGCGAATTCAAGGTGTCCAAGTCGGACGATCACAACGTCGCCTTGCAGCCGACGATGCCATTGGACGCGACACAGAGTCGCCTGATTGCAGACCAGTCGGCAACCTGGGCGCTTTACGAGATGATACCTGTCGACGTTCATCGTATCTACTCCGATGAAGACACGCTGGCGGAGCCGTTGGACAACACGACCGACACGCCGGTATTCGGCAAAATAAACGAGCAGGCTCTGCGTCTGGCATTTTCGGCCGCGACGGGCCAGCCGATCGACCATCCGCTGGTGACCGGAATGATCGCTGACTACCTGAAGGACGGCGGACCGGCCAGCGATCAGGACCAGGGTGTCCACCCGGAAAACACGTGGTTGAAGCTCGAGTTTGAGAAGGCGCACAAGGAACGAGTGGACAGCAACAACCTGGATCCCGGCCTATCGGGCAATTACTTCGATCCAGAGGGTTACGCAGAAGTCACTCGGCTTCGTAACGGGGAAGAAGCCAAGTTCCGCGTGAATGATATTGGACTGTTTCCCTATGGTTACGATCAGGACAAGAGGGTCGTTGACACGTTGATCGGAAGCGGGATCTGCCGCCAGATCGGACCGTTTTTCGTGCGTGATTTGCGAGATTACGAAGATAGTTTCCACGACATGCGAGAGCGGTTCGTGAAGCGTCAGGAGGACATTCAGCGCACTCAACGCGATATTGCGGCATTGAATAAATCGATCCAACGGACGGCCGAAGAGACCTCCTATCGCCAGGAGGAACGGTCGAAATTGCAGGAAGACAAGGAGAAGTTCCTGGTCGATCAGCAGAAGATCACGGTCCTGGTCGCATCGCTCGATAGTCAGGGAAAGACGTTGCGTGCCGAGCTGAGCAGGCTGCATCAGACGAATTTGGCGCTTAGCGAAGAGTTGGTGAAGATGGACGCCAAGATCAGTGCCGAGATCAATCGTCGAACATCGCAGGTTGCGGTCGAGCTGCAGTAAGTCCTGCTCTTGAGCGAGGCCCAGGCATTTGGGCCCCCGATTCCCGTCAATCGGTCCACCGTCGCGGTCAGCGACTTTTTCGAACCGTTTCAGCACACCTTCACGCCGCGTGCCACGGCAACGAGATCTCGGGAAACGGCCGCCCTTTCACTACAGAAACGGTTGCCGGGCATTTGCTTCCCCCTCAATGGGAAACTATGAAATACATGGTGGCAGCGGTCGATGCTGACCAAACGGCCTTTGGCGAGCGGTCGAGCGCGGAGCCGAAGAATGGCCTGCTCGTGACGATCGAAATGAATCACTGGGGCCAAGGACAACGACCGTCCGTCGCCGGGCGCTTGCCCAAAGGTGCTCTCCACAAATAGCGGACGACGCCCTAGGATGGGAGAGGGATTGTCCGGCGGTTTTTTCTACGTGGTCGCAGCAAACGTGCCTCCGGGCTCGACGATGACCGGGAAGAGCGAAAACGAATATGGGTGTTCACGACCGCGAATACTATCGGGAAGAGACGCCACGAGGGTTTTCTCTGGGCGGTGGCGGTCGCATGCTGGTGACCAACATCGTTCTGGTGACCGTCGGCATCGCGCTGGCCGATCTGTTCACCTCCAACAGCAGCTGGCTCAGCAGCACGTTTTCCGTCAAGCTGAACGTCTACGAGCAGCCCTGGAATCTGTGGCAGCTGTTCAGTTATGGATTTGTCCACGCCCCGATTGCCAGTACGGGAGGAATCTGGCATGTCGGAATGAACATGTTCATGTTGTGGATGTTTGGCCGAGTGATCGAGGCCAAACTGGGGCGCAAGGAATTTCTGGTGTTCTACGTGGCGGCGATCCTGTTTTCCGGACTCGTCTGGCTGGTCGGAGAGAACGCCTGGATCCACTCGACCGAACTCGGCCACCGCATTCTGGAGGCCGTAAACCTTGGCAAGATCCGCCCGCTCTCGATGCTCGGCGCGTCAGGTGGCGTCACCGCGGTTTTTCTGCTATTCGTCCTTTATTATCCCCGCGAAACAGTCTATCTATGGGGCTTGCTTGCCGTTCCGGCCTGGCTGGTCGGGGCCTTGATCATCGGCAGCGATTTTCTGCGTGCCGTCCAGGGATCTTCGAACGTGGCGTGGCAAGCTCATATGGGTGGCGCCGCGTTTGCCGGACTCTACTACCTGTCGGGCCGACGTCTGAGTAAGTTTCTGCCGGCCGGCAAGTGGAAACTGCCGCGCAGCAGTCCTCGGCTGAAGATTCATGACCCGGAAACGGCCTACGAGCAGTTGGACGAGGAGGCCGATCGCGTCTTGGACAAACTGCATCGTGAGGGTGAGCAAAGCCTCACGGCGCGGGAACGCAAGGTGCTCGAGAAGTACAGCCGGCGGATGCAGCAGAAGCGCCGCTGATCCAAATGGGATCGGTGACCGGGATGGTCACGTGATGACAGCTGTCGCTCGTAAACGCGATTGGCGCCCGCGAGCAACACGACTCGCCTATCCTCGGCCAGCTTCTTTCCGCCGGCGGCGCGAAGCGTGTACAATGAACCCAACATTGTTTTTCCACCGCTCGGCAAAGCGCACCGGCCAGGCGGCATTCTCACACGAATCTCTGCAGGAAATCCCCACTATGAAAAAGAGTCTGAGTCTTCTGTTGGCTTCGTGTCTCTGGTCGCCGCTACTTGCGGTCGAGCCGGTTCCGAAAGAGATTGTTCCGCAGCGCGTTGAGGGAGCTCGACCTCGCAATGTCGTCTTCATCCTGTCAGATGATCATCGGTGGGATGCGATGAGTTTTCTTGGGCACCAGTTCGCAAAGACGCCACACATGGACGAGATGGCTCGACAGGGCGTCCATTTGAAGAACGCGTTCGTTACCACCTCGCTCTGCTCACCGAGTCGGGCGTCGATACTGACCGGGTTGTACACGTTTCGACATCGAGTGATTGACAACAACCGACTCGTGCCTGAAGGAACGATCTTCTTCCCTCAGTATCTCCAGAAAGCCGGCTATGCGACGGCGTTTGTCGGGAAGTGGCATATGGGCGGGGCGACCGACGAGCCACGACCTGGTTTCGACCATTGGGTCAGCTTCCGAGGCCAGGGCAATTACTTGCCACCCGGTCCGCGATACACATTGAATGTCGACGGCCAACGGGTCAAACAGAAAGGGTACATCACGGACGAACTGACCGACTACGCCATCCAATGGATGGCTCAGCAACGTCCCGCCGACAAACCGTTCTTCCTCTACCTTTCTCACAAGGCCTGTCACGCCAACTTCACTCCGGCCGAGCGCCACAAGGGAATCCTGAAAGATCGACCCTTCCAACGACCGTCCACCGAAGCACATGACTCAATCAACGACCGCTGGCGACCTCGATGGGTGCGTGATCAGCGCAACAGCTGGCACGGTGTCGATTTCCCATACCACAGCGAGCTGAACATCGAACAATACTATAAAGACTACTGTGAAACGCTCTGCGGCGTGGACGACAGCATCGGTCGAATCATGGATCAGTTGAAAAAGATGAATATCTTTGATGATACGCTCGTGATCTACATGGGCGACAACGGTTTCATGTTCGGCGAACATGGACTGATCGATAAGCGAGTTGCATACGAGGCATCCATTCGAGTGCCCATGTTGATGCAGTGCCCAAATCTGTTCCGCGGAGGAACGGTCGTCGAACAGATGGTCGCCAACATCGACGTGGCACCCACGGTGCTCAACGCCATGGGCTTGCGCAAACCGCAACATATGGACGGCCAGAGTTTCATTGAACTGGCTCAAGGCAAACCGGTCTCGTGGCGCGACAACTTCCTCTATGTCTACTATTGGGAAAAGAACTTCCCCCAGTCGCCGACCGTCTTCTCGTTGCGAAGCAATAAGTTCAAGTACATTACCTATTATGGGCTTTGGGACGCGGACGAGCTGTACGATATACAGAATGACCCGGAGGAATCGAAGAACCTGTTGTACGAGCCTCAATATGCCAAGACGGCCAAGGAGATGGAGAACCGGCTCTATACCATGATGGATGAGTTGGGAGGCATGCAGATCCCCCTGAATCAGCCGCGGGGGAATTCACAGAATAAGCGACTACGCAGCCGGCACGGCCAATCGGCCGCCGACTTCGCCGAACCAAATATCCTCGACGAGCCGGTCAACCGTCGAGCCAAGTAAAGAGGGAAAGCAGAAGAGGGAAAGGGGTCA
>CAYNDU010000015.1:0-20417 GCA_964395615.1 uncultured Pirellulaceae bacterium
GTGGTCTGGCGTATCGATCTTGACTTCGCGCCTCGCAGCGTCTGGATGGTGCAACCGGACGGAACAACGCGCATTCCCCTCGCCCGCATGCCTAACTGGACCGTCTCCGACCCGGAAGATGTGAAGAGTCAGTGGTGGTCCTGGGACAATCCCGGTCACCCCTATTTCAACCTCACGATGAAAGACCAGTCCGGCCAACGCGAATTGGCTATGGGCAAAGACACTCGCCATATCACGGGCCCCAAGGAGCTCTACCTGGGTGCCATTTTGTGGGCGGAATTCGGGTGGGTCGATGGAACACCCTATCCGTCCTACGTGCAGGGATTTGACTCCAAGCAGCATGGGCTTGGGTTTGAGGGTTACCTTGGCAGTCCCAAGTCGCGAGTGCTCTGTCGGCACCACAGATACTACCTGGAAGATAAACCACACTACCTGGATGATCCGAACGGTGAGTTCTGGTTTGAAAAGAAGGACAGAGGAGGCAGGTTGCATCTCATCCTGCCGAATCAACTGAGTCCAAACCAGGCGATCATCGAAGCCGCCAGAATTCCAACGCTCATCGACCTCACCGGGCAGACCGACATTACGGTCAGCAGCCTGTCATTCAGATTCACGAACGTCGCCTGGAACCTGACGGAACTTCCTTGGCAATACTCGAACCACTTTCGGCTCAAGCCCCATCTCTATCCTGCTTGTGTCAGAGTGTGGGGAAGCGGGAAACGGCTTACCGTGTCCCATTGCGAGTTTCATCACGTTAACAATGGCGTGCTCATGAAAGCGGTCAAACCAGACGACAAGCTCGACAAAATTGTTGTAAGCGATTGCGAGTTCCGCGAAACGGACCATCATGGAGTCAGCATCGAAGAAGGCCTGCTGTGGGGCGACACGTTGCCAGACCGGGCCGGCCACCTGTTTGACGTCAAAATCCTGAGAAACTATTTCTATCGAACCGGGCTACGTTCGCCGCGAGTCGGTTCAGGCAACGCAATCAATGTCGAAAACGCGGAGACTCTCGTAGTCGCCGGAAACATCGTCGAACGAGCCTGGCATGCCGGCATTAATGTGCGAGGAGCGAAAATCAGCGGCAATGTCCGAGATTGCCCACTCAGCCGAATCCTCATCTTCCAGAATAAAGTCACCGACTCGATTCGAACCGGTGACGACTGCGGCAACATCGAAACATGGCAAGGTGGGCCCGCCTATGTTTTCAACAACATCTCCGGTAACCCAGGTGGCTATCGTCATAGCTCCTTCTTGTTTGACCAACAGAAGCCGACGGATCCCAGTGGAGCCCGGTTCGGCATGGCCTACTACCTGGACGGCGCGTTTAAGAACTACTTCTTCAACAACATCGGCTGGGGGTTGAGCAAGGAAATACGGGAACAGACCGGCGCGACCGCAATGTTTCAGGAGATCATCAGCTATCAGAACATGTTCTTCAATAACACGGCATTCCAGTTCGTGAAGGGTTCGCGACGACAAGCACCTCAGGCCGGCCGCGACAAGTTTCTTGGAAATGTCTGGGACGGAATCGGCGACTGGGTCTTCTGGCATACGAAACCGGCTAAGACGCCGGAAGATGGCAACGAAAGGGACGCCGGAACGGTCGACAAAGCCTACGGGCATGAAACCAACGCTTTGACAGGCAATATTTTCCACGACGTTACCGGAAAGTACGCAGCATTCAGGTCCTCAGGAAAATGGGATCGAACGCTCGACGAGGCAAAAGAAACACTGGCCGACGTGCAAGCACTCGCCGGCGATCTGGGAGTTGCCAGTTCTCGACCAGTCCTGACCGATCCGCTCCGAGGCGACTTTCGGCCGACTCCCCATTCTGCGGCCATCGACCGAGGAGTCCGAGCGTTCGTCCCCTGGGCAACGTACGCCAACGTCGCCGAGTGGAACTTCTATCCTGCCGGAAATGACCCAAGCCGATTAATCGACGAACACTGGTACATGACACCATACTACTACGTCCGGGACGGGTATTATCGGAACCCACATTTCCCCCTAACGGGCATTAACTTTTCAAAGGACAATTACGTTTTTGGACCTCTCGAAGATTGGACAAAAGGGGCCTGCACGTTCAATGGGAGGGATCAATACGCGGTCTGCCCCAACGAGAAAATGACCGGAACACTCACCATTCCCATCAAGTTCAAATGGGACAAGAACGGACAGACTGAGCAAAGGAGATTCTCCGGCAAGAGTTTCCGCAGCCCACAAGTCTATGATTCGAATTTCATGATCGAAGCGTATTTCAAAACGGCCCCGGGTCACACGAACAGCACTCTCTGCAGAAAATCCTCGAAAATTGGGTATGCGTTGACCGTCGATTCCGTTGGCCGTCCTTCCTTTTCGGTCCGTGGCGAAGAGACAGAAGCTTCGGTAACCGGCACGGTTGCCGTTAATGACGGCGAGTGGCACCATGTCCTGGCCGAGTGCGACCGAGATGCCCGATCGCTGTCGCTGTACATCGACGGGCGCCGGAATCGAGAGGCGGCAGGGATCAGTCCGAACGTGTCACTTGAAAACGAGTCGGACCTCTATGTCGGTGGCACGCCTGAGGGCGACCACTTTCATGGAACATTCGAGTTCTTGCGAATCTCGCTCGGAACGCTCAAGGATGCCAAGACCGACATCGAGGAACTCTACGCATGGCAGTTCAGCGGCCCATTCCTGTTCGATTTCGCCGGCCAAGCACCCAACGGCAAGCGGGATGCGGGGGCACTCGAACAAGTGGACTGATCCACGGTCCCGATTGCGACCCAGCGAGTCTTCCAACTCCTACGCTCTCGAATACCGGCGTCTCACAAAGGAACCACTTTGAAGTGGCTACCTGCCCGTGAACTTGATCAGGTTCATGAGGATCTTATCGGCCACCGGGTCCTTGCCGAGATTCTCGACAAGGCGCAGCTGCGAGACAATACACTGCCCCTGCTCGACAGGGACGATCGCCAGATCACTTCCCCACCAAACATCCCCCGGGCCGTAATAGTGACGTCGGCTCAAGTCGTAATCCGGAAACCAATCGTAGCCTATGGTTCCGGCAACGATCGTCCCCTGAACGTCGATCAGTGAACTTTGGCTCCAGACGTTTTCATAGATTTCCCCCATCATGCAATCGGTCGGCAGTCCTTCCAACAGAGGATGGTCTTGAACGAGCCTGGGGATGCACATCCAGTACCCCCCCGCCCGCTTCAGACGAGCTTTGAAGGGCAGTAGCTTCGATGCGCTACCGGGCGCTCCCCACTGAACTTTAGGTCCTCCGGCCTGAAGATAGACGGCCATCCCACCTTTCCTGATAAACTCACTCAATGCCGCGAATCGTTTTCGTTGATCGGGCGAATTCGCCACCATTCGCGAGACGAACACGGTTATCGACGGATCGGTATTGTCGCCAAATTCCACGAATTCAATGCCGGCACGCTTCAGGAATGGCGTAAGGCTATTTACGGGATCGAGTACCGCGATTGACCGCCTAGGAACTGTCAATTGCTGAGGCGTGAAGACGTCGAAGGCGTACTCGTTCTTAGCAATAACTGAACCGTCGCGCCCCGAAAACTCGGTGGCAACCGTGTAGCTACCCGCCAAAGACGTAGTATCCAAGGCGTGGTCGAACAACGAAGAAATTCCAGTATCGAGATCCGCTTCAACGCTCTTCGTGAATACTGCGTTTCCCGTCGAGTCCGTAATGGAGACCTGCAGTTTTCCATTGATCCCGGTTCGTTCGTTCACACCGGCTACCGTAATTCGCGTTCCCCGCGCAGCGTAGACATTGCGAGGTCGGACACGGATCGACAGGATTTGTTGAGCGTTCGCCGCTCGTGTTCCTTCATAAGCGTATGTCTTTGGATTGCGAAACAGATCCAGCAGACCGGCGCCTAGGATCCAGTCACCGGCGACCAGCGCGTGAATACAATAACCCGCGACCTTCGGGTTACAGCGAACGGCTTCAATCATCCGTCGATTGGCCGTGCCGTGAATTACCTGCTGGTCGAGGCAAAAACGCTTCAGGCCGGGATACAACTTGGCGAAACCGCTGGCCTTTAGTGCCGTACGCGTCTGTTCTTCCAATCGTCGATGGTAGACCGTTGTTGGCGCGAGCGGGTTTCCGACTCTCGAGAACTGCAGATTATTGTCCTCCAAGTCCGGCATGCTGCCATAACCCAGTTCGGAAAAGAACGTCATTAATCCCGGGACAACGTTCCTGCCGGGCAACGCGCCGCCTAATCCCATCTTGCGCATCTCTTCATGAGTCACACTGCCGGTCAACATCAGCTTCTGAAAGATTTCGTCGTTGATTTTCTGTCCAGGATAATGGTGAATGTCGTTGAACTTCGTAGGCTCGACGTCGTACGGAAGAAACAGATTCGCGCCCTGCGCCCAACCACCCGACTCGTCCAATATCAAGCGGGTTGGATCGAGCGAGCGAGCGAGCAGGGCCATAGGGTGCAGCATGCGTTTGAGCACCGGGCGTTTCAATTCATTGAACAATTCCCACTGCACGATGCAAGCACGATTCCGGTCCCGCAGAATACTCTGACGCACCTCGTTCTCAACCCAACGCGGCAAGTTCGCCGACTCCACGGGGTAGTCCATGCATTCAACGGCCAGGCTGCCCACCGTCAGGACTCCCATCTCATCGGCCAGATCGAGCCACATGGGTGGAGGCGGCTTGCGCCAAGGCCGAATCATATTGAAGCCCGCTTTCTTGGCCAATTGGATTTCGCGGACGGCCATTTCGCGGCTGTCGGGATAGGCCAACTTGACCGGATAGAGTCCCTCGAAGAAGGTGGCCTTCAAGTAGAGCGGCTCGCCATTGAGGTAGAACCGTTTGTCACGAACGGTAAACTCACGCATGCCGAATCGCGTACTCCATCGGTCGGATATTTCGCCGTCCAATGCTACGCTCACCTCAGCCCGGTACAAATTCGGATGGGCGGGCGACCAGTACTTCGCCGAGGGAATCACCAGACGCTGGCGATGGCGGTTGCGTCCCGGGAGGACCTTCAACACCTCGTGCGACTCTGCCACTATCTGTTCAGGGTGCTCGTTGGAACGGATCATCAGATCGATATGGGCATTTAACGAGTGCCGACCGGAATGCACGAGGTCCACGTGCAGGTCGGCCGTGTCGTTGGATATCTTTGGCACAACAAAGACATCTTTGACATAGAGCTCGTTGGTCGCAATCAAACGGACCGACTGCCAGATGCCTCCCGTGATTGCGCCTCGCCACTGGGGTGTTTCCATCGGCCCGATGCCATCGATGCGTTTGTCTTGCAACAGAATCGGACCCGCGACGCGTACGGCAAGTCGATTTTCGCCGTCGAAATTCAGAAGATCTTCCACCCGAAACTCAAATGGCGTAAATCCACCTTCGTGAACTCCAACTGCCGTACCATTCACCCAGACTTCGGCTCGAAAATTGACCGCATCAAAGTGCAATCGAACGGTCTTTCCCCGCCAGTCCTTTGACACTTGAAATGCGTGATTGTAGAAGGCAACGCCTTCGTAATCTCTTTCGGTCAATTCCCAACAACTTGGGACCTGGATGTCGCGCTGACGCGCCGAGGGAAACCGGTCTTTCCTCAGCCACCCTTCGTCCTGACCTTCATTTCGTGGATCGAACACGATCTTCCATGTGCCATTCAACGATTGGAACTGTCGATCCTGAGCGAAACAGGGTTTTGGAAACGTGGCGGTCATAGCGGCAGCGACGAACACGATCCAACATAAACGGGCGATGATCGTCTTCCCTGTTACCTTCATGCCGTGTTTCTCCTCATTCATCGGTCGACTCACCTCAGGCACCCCGTTAACATAGATCAAAGTCGCTTGCATCGTGACGGCTCAGTTATAGTATTGATCCAGACGAAGTCAATAAAGGAACATCATGTTCACCACGACAGCTATCACACGCACCGTTTCTTTGTCATTCGCATTGTTGGCACTCCTTCCAAACTTTCTTCGTGCTCAAAATGCGCAACGGATCCTCGATGCGTCGGCGGTCGAAGGGGGTGTCGTCGTCGTGATCGGCTGCGACGATTCGGCCTTACTCGCCGAACTCAGGGCGGGCGAGTCCTACCTCGTGCATGGTTTGGATGTTGATTCGAATAAGGTCGCGAATGCCCGGAGCATGTTAAGCGATAGGGGCGTGTACGGTGCCGTGACAGTGGCAAAGTGGGACGGGCGACGACTGCCCTTCGTGGATAATTTCGTCAAGTTGATTGTGCTTGCCGGCAATACCGGGCAAGTCACTGAGGAAGAATTGCGGCGCGTACTAGCCCCATTGGGAGTGATCGCTGACGCCCGCGTCGACCCGGTCAAGATCACGCGCAAATCATGGCCTGGCGATCTTGATGACTGGACGCACTTTCTTTACGACGCGTCAAACAACGCGGTGTCGGGGGACCGCGTTGTCGCCCCTCCGAAAGGTTTGCGTTGGACCTGTGGTCCCGACTTTGCCCGAAGCCACGAACACATGGGAAGTGTCAGCGCCATGGTCTCAGCGGCCGGCCGAGTGTTCTACATCATCGATGAAGGCCCGATCAGCTCCGTCTTTCTGCCACCCAAGTGGAAATTGGTGGCCAGGGATGCGTTCAGTGGCGTGCTACTCTGGCAGCGCGAGATTACGAACTGGGAGTCTCATCTGCGCGGATTCCGCAGCGGACCACCCGACATTGGGCGACGGTTGGTCGTTGACGGACGGAATGTCTATGTCGCCCTGGGATATGGCGAACCGGTCACCGTCATCGACGGATCCACGGGAACCACCAGCGGCCAATTACCGGGCACCCATGGCGCTCGTGAACTTCTCCTTACACGCGGAGTTCTCTACGTATTGGCTGACGACATGGCTGCCGCCGACCACGACAAGCGGAAGCAGTGGATCGAAGAGACGGCACCTACTCTCGAGAGCTACCAGTTTCCTCCCAAAGCGCTTGCGATGGACGGTCATCAGCGAATTGTTGCCGTCGATGTCCAGTCTCGTCAATCTGCGTGGACGGTTGATATGAGAAATATCGGAAAGGTGCTTCCGACAACGATGGCCGTCGCAGATGACCGCATCTGCCTGCAGACGTTGTCGCATGTCGTTTGCCTGAACGCGGGCGATGGCACATCCGTCTGGCGAAACGAGCGCCCGGTAGCAACGAGCCGGTTCAGTTGGTCTACGCCCACACTTGTCGTGCACGGCAATGTCGTTTTGACGGTCGATCGCCTGCCGACAGCGAATGCCAACCGTACGCCTCGCCGAGGGAGCGGTACGTGGATCCTCGATAATGCACACCAAACGAAGAAACAGGCGGCCGAGATCATCGCTTTTGCGCTCGATGACGGCAAACCGCTTTGGCGTGCGCCCTGCTTCGAGAATTACGACACGCAGACCGACCTTTTCGTCATCGATGATGTCGTCTGGGTGGGCGATGTGCGGCACAAGCAGGATCCGGGATTCACAATGGGCCGAGACCTGCGGACGGGATCGGTTGTCAGAGAAATCCCGCACAACGGGCAACTCTACGATCTGATCATGGGCCATCACCGGTGTTATCGCAACAAGGCTACGGTCCGTTACTTGTTACTTGGCCGCGACGGCATCGAATTTGTCGATCCGAAAAACGGCACAGGGAGCGGTAATTGGTGGGTTCGGGGCACGTGCCAGTATGGAATTCTGCCTGCCAACGGCTTGATCTATGCGCCGCAGCACTCTTGTGCCTGCCACCCGGCCGAAAAACTGATCGGCTTCAACGCACTTTCGCCACAATCGAGTGCCGATGTCGACTCGGAGTCCGGCATAAGACGGCTCGAGAAGGGTCCAGCCTTTGGAGCCGCGACGGTTCATAACGCGACAGTGTCGGCAGCCGGCGACTGGCCCACATTTAGACGCGACGCACGTCGTAGCGGATTTCAGAACCTGCCGGCTCCCGGCAGCCTGAGCGAAGCCTGGAGCAAGGACTTTTCGGCACCAGTGACAGCCCCCGTCGTCGCATACGACACGGTCTTTTTTGCCGAGACCGATCGCCATACGTTGCATGCACTGCGTGCGAAAGACGGGGAACCTCTTTGGACAAGAGTGATTGATGGGCGAATCGACTCGCCCCCGACCATTGCCCACGGTTATTGCCTGGTTGGAACGCGGAGCGGTTTCGTCTATTGTCTGCGGGTCGCCGATGGGCAGCTGGCCTGGCGTTTTCGCGCCGCCCCGCTCGAACGACAGCTTTATTCTTATGGGCAACTCGAATCCGCATGGCCCGTACATGGATCCGTCTTAGTCGACGAATCGTCATCGAGCGCGAAGCCGCTCGTCTATTTCGCAGCTGGTCGCTCGTCTCATCTGGACGGAGGCATCTACGTTTTCGCCGTCGACTTGAATACCGGCGTCGTACGTCATCGATCCGAGGTAGAGATGAGCGCAGAAAGTGACGATCGCCAGGATAGAATCGCGCAGAGAGTTCTCC
Organism: uncultured Pirellulaceae bacterium; assembly: GCA_964395615.1. Lineage (GTDB taxonomy): Bacteria > Planctomycetota > Planctomycetia > Pirellulales > Pirellulaceae > CAYNDU01. The sequence continues at coordinate 8,463 of CAYNDU010000015.1, forward strand.
CAGACATTCTATCGCTTCAAAGGGGTAGCGTCTTTATGCGCGATCTGCGATTTGACAAAGAACTGTCGGCGTCGCTCAAGCCACTGCCACACCTGTATGCACCCGCTGGTTTTCTCGATCACTCCTGGTGGCATCGAACGTATTGGATCTACGGAACTCAGATCATGTCCGGCTATGGCGGTTGGCCAAAAGTAGGCAACATGGTGCCCGCCGGTCGATTACTCGCATTTGACGAGGGGGACGTAATCTACGGATATAGTCGAATGGCTTATCGGGCGGGAGGTGGACATGTTCATCCTGACGCGGCAAAGGACTACCGGTTGTTCGCTGAACTCTTACCGACCGTTCCTCCGCCCAATGGACGTTCCTCGAAACAGAAGAAGAAATCGCGCCGACCGACAAGGCAACGACAGATCCAATGGTCGGCGAGTTTGCCGTTCGTTGCCAGTTCGATCGTGTTAACTTCCGACGGGTTAGTGGCCGCGGGCGGCCAGTCACTGCCGGGCAATGTTCCAAGCAGTTCTCCAGGCACGTTATGGGTCACCTCGCGCCAGGACGGAAGTAAAATGGCGGAGTGCCGGCTTGCTTCACCCCCGATACAGGACGGCATGGCATTGTGCCGTTCCGGCATCTACCTCTCGGCCGTCGACGGGTCGGTGGTCTGTCTGCGAGCAAACGCCGTCGACTGACAGGGGCCCGATATCGAATAGCCAGGATTCATTTTCGTTCGACGAACCGCGTCAACCCGTCGCGTCAATCGAACGGCAGCCGACCGGTCCTTGCCGCCGCGCCCGCCTTCCGACCGGGCAATTCAGGCCGTTTGAATTTCCCGCAACCTGGACGTTTCGCCCATCGATTCAATTCGCACGGGGCTGCCACCAATGGGACCGCCAGTACGATTGATCGATCTCGTACACACTAAGTGAAGCGTCGCCGACCGGGCCCGGTGGAAGAACTCCAAATCGCCTCATCTCGCGCACGTATTCCATTCGGGGTTGAAACCCGGGCATATCAAATCGCTTTATGGATTCAAGGTGCTCACGGCCCATCTCGCACATTGCCAGGATCCGCTGATAATCGGGATCGTCTTTCGTGGCAAACACTGCTTCCGCCGTCCGATCGCTTCTGCCGAGGTCCAATTTATCCTGAGCGGCAGAGCTTTCTGAGATCGGAGAGCAGACCCCATAACCCCCTTCTGATTTTGCCAAGGGTGCCAGGAGGATCAGCGATTCTTCGGGCCGGGAGAGATTGAACATGAGATGGCGAGAATATCGTATTCGAACGTCGTTCATGTCCGGATTGGAGAGAACCAGTCCCAGGTTGTCCGAAAGATATTTCGGCAACGGCCTCGTTCGGCGATCGTGACAGGCCGAGCATCGACGCTCGATCGCTTCGGCGGCAGCCACCGAACTGGGCCACTTGCGATCGGTCGTGTCGAGTTTACTGCGTGGGAAGCCGCCGATCATCCCGGTCCCGAGCGCCGCATAGGTTCCTGGATAGGATGCCGCCGACTCAATCCAGTACCGAATCGTATCTCGTTCCAATTCACTTAATTGCGCGCCGTAATGGGCACCGTCCAGCATGCTCATCAAGGGGCTGGCCGATGATCCGACGCTTCGCGGTGGAAGATTCGTCACCAGCCGATCTCGCCCATCGGAGACGAACTGAAGGGCCGTCAGCGTGTAGTAACTGTGCGAGTAGATCGGACCGTGATCACCGGTTAGAACGACTCGGCCCTCACGCCGGCGGCAGTTGTGGCAACGGACACAGTGACGGTCGAGTATGGGTTGAATATCGCGAGGAAAATCCAGCACATCGGGGATTCCAACGATCGGCTCGATCGTACTTGCCTCGCGAGTCAACGCCATCGCGGATCGAGTCTCTGGAAGGGCAGGGGTCCGATTCCTCGGCTCGTGGCACCCGACACAGCTTGTCGTCTCACCGGGCATAACGGTCAGAAAACTGTGCATGCGTTTCACCGAGTTGTTGTCCTTGTCCAACGCAACAAAGAACAGCGGGCGCATGGCGGGCAACTCCATGAACGCCGATCCATCCTGTTCAACGGGAACCGTGCCAAGTACACGTTCCAGCGTGTACGTTCCACCGAAACTGATCGGTGGCATTTTCCCACTGAAGTTAACCGGCTTCGGAAGAGTCTCGAGTACGAGCAATCGAGTGATGTCACCTCGCTCGACACCGTCCATTTGACGACCTTGATAAACGTCCGCCAGGAATAGTTTTCCGGTTGCCTGCGTCACGTCCACGCGCCCCGTCCGGACGGGCTCCCGCTTGCGTGATCGCAACGGCCGCGGTTCGTGGCATTCCACGGTTGCGTGGGCCAATTCGTCCGGAAGGCGGTAGATTTCTCTTGTCCTCCCGTGGTCATCCATCAACAAGAGGCGAGAGCCTTGAGCGACCAGAAACGTATCGGCAGCAACGGGATAGGGATCTCGGAAATCGGCACCTTGACTGATTTGCCGAGCCGACGACTGGTCGTCGGGTCCTGAGGCGGGCGTCACAATCGCAACGGCACCTGCATGTTCTTTCCGCCCGTGCTTGGGTGAAAACACGGCCACGACCTCACCCTCTGTGTGAGGAATCGGTTTCGCATCGATCATCAACGTTCCCGGGTGCATGTTCCCATAGAAAATCGCTTGATCGCTCCCGTCCGGATTGGCCGTCCACAAGTGGTGGAAGGAGACGCGGCTGCGGTCAACGTATTCCCAACGTTCGTAAATCACACGTCCATCAGGCATGGGCCACGGAGTGTTGTCATGCTCGATGTTGGCAGAGATGGGTCTAATATTCCCGCCGTCCGCGTCGCAACCATGCAGCGTGGCCACGGGTGAGTACCAGCAATTGACCCATCGTCGACACCGGCTCGAACAAAACATGATCTTTCCGCTCGGAAGATACGTCGGCTCGAGATCATCGAACGGCCCCTCGGTCAACTGCCTGAGATGACTGCCGTCGACATCGATCTCATAGAGATGAAAGTAATCCGATCCATCCGGTCGGTAAGAAAAGAGCACTTTCTTTGCGTCGTAGTGAACCTGAGGATCACGTATCGTCCCTCCCGGATCATCGAGTATCGTGTGCACTCGTCCGGTCGACGGAGTCAGTCGACAGAGTCGACCACGAGCGCCATACAGGGTGTCCTTCTCGTTAAACGCCTGGTAGCCGAAGTTTTCGTACCAGTGCGACCCTCGACCCGGTTCACGGCAAACAAAGATCACATCGCAGTCCAGTTTCGCGGCATGGCCCCAATGACAGACCAGCAGAGACAGCGCCAGGGCGATCGCCTGGGCTAAGCGTGTTCCATTCCAACAACAACGGATCCAACTGATTCTGTTCTGTCCGAGCATCAGATTTCTGGAACCTCCAGTGGAACGATTTGGCCGGTCGCCTTGTCCCGCATTCGCGACGGACTCCAGTCCGGATCATCGCGCACGAGCCAGCGGTTCAGTTCCCGAATGACTCGATTGGCGAGATCCCGATTTGTATCCCGATGAGTCTCGTCCAGCAGGTTGGTCGTTTCACTGAGATCAGCCGTGAGGTTGTAAAGCTCGGTGAATTGCGTCTCATACGAATAGAGAAGTTTGAATCTCTGCGCGCCGACTTGCTGGATTGAAACGGCCAGGGGCCATGCGCGATTGTCCATATACCCTGGGAAGTAGTAGCAAATCGGTCGTTTTCGGGGCCTGTCTTCCGACGGATCGAGGAGCACCGAGGCAAAGGACTCGCCGTCGAGTACGTACGTATCAGCATCAGGCCGTCTTCCGCCGGCCAGTTCAACAAAGGTCGGATAGAAATCGACTGCATGAATCAAGGTGTTTGAGATCTTGCCCTCCGGAACGATGCCCGGCTGCCGGGCGATCAGTGGGACCCGAATTCCTCCACCGTAAAACGTCCCCTTGTTCCGGCGCAGTGGAACATTTGTCGTGCCGTTGCTTCCACCGTTGTCGGATGTGAAGAACACAATCGTCTGGCCAGAGATATTGTCCGATCGATCGCCGTCGCCATCGGGGTCATCCAGAAAATCCAGCAGCCGCCCGACCGCCTGATCGAGCCCGGTGACGAATCCCGCGTAGTTGACGTTTTTGTGCCGGTCGCCCGGTTCCTTTTCTGAGTAATGCTCTCTGAGATCGGGGCGCGCCTGATGAGGACCATGCACGGCGTACGTGTGAAACTGAATATAGAACGGTTTCTCCCTGTCAGGCCCTCGCTGATGGGAGCTGAGAAAGTCGATCAGCGCGTCTCCCATCGCGTCCGTTATGTGCTTGGGCGTCGCCAACATTTTGTCGGACAGGTTCCGCTGCTTCAGGTAGTCCGCCGAGTAAGGTTGAGCGAAGGGGTCAAGCTCCGGACGACCGACAAACGGCTCGAATGTCCATCCGGACGCAGTTTCTTTGGCAAAGCACTTTCCCTGATGTCCGAATCGGCACCCGGCAAAATTGAAGTCGAATCCCTGCTCTTCCGGCAACGTCCCGGGCGTTCGACCGCCAACGTGAAACTTCCCAAAATGAGCCGTTACATATCCCGCGTTCTTCAGGGCTTCCGCCAGCGTGACGGTCGAGGAAGGCACATCCTCACGTTGAGCCGGTGGAACGAGTCGCGATCCCGAGTGCGAAAACTCAGGGCGATCCTCTGGGCCTTTTCGTTTTCGCTTGGATCCACGATTGAGACTCTGAACGTTGTAGACGCCGTTCCCGCGGCGCGCCGCATACTGGCCGGACAGGAGCGCAGCTCGCGTGGGTGCACAATTCGGCTGCATGCGACAGTCAGTAAACGCGATCCCCTCTCGCGCCAGTCGATCGATATTGGGCGTCTCGTAGAAATCGCTCCCGTTTCCGAGGTTGGTGCGCCCGGTGGACAGGTCGGTCCAGCCTAGATCGTCAGCCATAATATAAATAATATTCGGCCGACCCTCGGCCACTGGCCGCGACTCGGCAGCGGGCCGCGACTCGGCATTCAGCCGTCCGGTAGGGGACAGCAGACAGCAGCAAGTTAGCCCAACCACCAGCGCGTCCATCCTCATCACTACGCTCCCGCAATAAAACCAAGGTATTCAAGAAGGCGATCCAATGTGCGGCTGCTCCATCTTACATAGCCGGCATTCTAACGCGTGAGGGTCCAACGCTGCGAGTTCACCGACAAGCCAGAGTGTCCTTTGTATCGATCGTAGGTCCGCTTCATCTCGTCGATGGAATCAAAAAAACCGACGATAAACGCGGCGCTGAAGGACTCGCCAGCCCGCACCGGGCGGCCACCGAATTCTTCGATCATGCAGACATACCCCCTCTGGTGACACCAGGCTTCGTGCACCACGGTCGGGTCGAGCGTCATTCCGGCCAGCCACGGTCCTTCCTTCCCGGACTCAGGATCTCGCAGCCGGTACGCGCGTATGAACCGTCTGGGAGTCTCGGGCTGGCGGTCACGGCGGTAGTTGAAACGAGCGTCGGGCGCAAAGTCCTCGAAGAAAGCCGACGCGGGTATGGTCCGATCGAAACCACCCGAGTGATTCGTTTGCGACAGGTAACTCAAATAGACCTCACTGAAAGTGTTTCCCATATTGTGCTTGATATGGCCCGGCATATCGATCCGAAGAAACATCGCATCGCTCTGGTTTACCGTGTCGATTCGGTCGCTGGAAAGGAAATATCGAGCGCCCGCCGGAAAGACAATCGTCTGCGTCCATTTCGACCCGATCTTCCGTCCAGGCGCCGCCAATCGGTAACGGTAGCTCGTCCTGATCGCCAGAAAATCGGCCCCCTGAATAACCTCTGGCGCAACCTGTCCGGCGCGCGTACAAATCTGCGGGCCTTCGATGGACCGTTTTGGAGTCCGACCGTGGAAGGATGTGTTAAAGCGGTAGACGAGCTCCGAGCTGAGTTCGTCTCGATAGGCCTCATCAGTGCCGGGCTCCATAATCCAGTCGACAATATCGAGGCCGAAACCAGCATCGTGAAAACCGGTCCGCCTATCTCGAAACGACCCGGCGGCTATTCCACTCACGTAGCCTTTCTTGCGCACAGTTGCTTCGATTTGTGGCGTGACAATCGAAATCTGGGTTTCGTCTTCCTTAACCGAGAATCGTTCCGCGGGCAAATCAGCTGCGACCATCGCACACAGCAGTGGGCCTAACCAGATTGAGCGAGTCATACGCAATCCCCATGGGCGGTACAGACTTGGCAACGGTGCAAGTTTAACACGAACGGCAACGAGCTGCACGCATTGAATACGGCCTGCTCACAAAGGCAGCAACGCACATCGACGGAACAAGAGCAGCTTCCGCTCAACAAGAAAAAGGATGGTGCGGCTGCTTCGCGCAACCGTTCGAAGGCATGACTGAAGTTTGGTTTGGGCGCCGAGTCTTCCGACCGCAATTCGGTCGGCACTCCACCCGCAACTGCGGTTCACGTTGCGTTGACGCTCGGCCGCTCCATCGAAGTGCAACCACGAGTCGGCTGAGCATGCTTGCGCATGACGAGTTCATTTCCAGATTTATTGAATGTCACATCGTCCATAAGCGAACGGATCAGTGTCATACCGCGGCATGCCCCCGACGCCGCTCGATCAGAAATCGGCGCGCCCGCAACTGCCGCTGTACTGAAACCGTGCCCCTCATCGCGGATCACGAACCGGGCTTCTTCTTCGGTCAGATGGGTCACCACGAGAATTCGACGGTCACAGAAGTCCGACTCTTTGCACCGGACCTCGACGAGCCGATCGAGCATATCGTCATCGAGTTCAGCTCGGATCTTGTCCAACTCCTCTTTCTGAAATTCCAGGTTACCGTGGTACATTGCGTTGAGAAGTGCTTCTTCGAGCGCTTCACCCACTCGAATCCGTTCCACCGTGTCGGAAAAGTTCATGCCGGCCAAAGTCTGTTGCATTTGCGCCGCAAACGCATGAATCAGTCGCCGATCGTTCTTAAGGGCGAATCGGCCGTGATATTCCAATATGCACCGCACCAGTTGTTCGCGGTTCCGGTTCGCCGCGGCCAGTTCGACGACGCGCTCGATGGCGGCCATCAGACGTTCGGCCTTCTCAGCCTTCGGAACGTAACTGGCAGCGCCTGCCTCCAAAGCCTGCACCGCCGTCGACTCATCTCCATACGCCGTCATCAAGATGACGGGTATCCCTGGATGCCGATCACGCATGCGACGCACCAGCTCCAGGCCGTCAAGTTCCGGCATTACCAGGTCGGTCACGACCAGATCCGGTTTACGGGAGGTGGCGTCGATCGCGTCGAGCGCCTCACGGCCATTGGCCGCCAACTGGACCCGATAGGCCGAGTTCCTGCGCAGCATACCCTCAACCAGGACACGTTCGACTTGCGAGTCATCTACGATCAGAATGTTCGTAGCCACGGCATTCCTCCTCGGTGAAAGGCCAGGAGAGATCAACGCGAGAAGAGCAGAGATATTATACTGCAATTCAAGCCGTGGACCAGAGAAATCCTTCGCAATATCAACCGAACTTCTTCTTCAGATAATCGCTTGTCAGGTGTTTCATCAAATCGATCGGTTCACAACGGTTGTCGTCGCCGTAATCAATGTCGACCGGACCGATCGCCTTTACGGCCGTGATTGCAGCCTTATTCAGCTTCTTATTACGCTTGCCGATTCCCAACAACGAACCACACATCGACTCACGGACCCACATCGTCTCGTCGTGAATGGTGGTTTGAATATGGGCGATGCGATCGAGCAGAAAGTCATCATCCATGCCATTGATGTTCTTTTTCTTGGATAGTTCATAGAGTAATCCATATCCACATCGTCGGCGAATGTCGTCCCCATTATCCATCCACTCACAGGCCAGATCAAAAGCAAATGGAGTCTTCGCGAGCGTTGCGTCGCACGAAGCAAATACGTGCGATAACATGCCCGAATTCAATTCGTCGACCTGTTGTTCGGCCTGCTCACGCGATACCTGTTTTGGATCGTCGATCAGCAGGCCGATGACTCGAGCGTCATAGACGTCACTCTTCCAGAGTTGCAGTGCCAGCTTGTGATCCCGCCCGATCTGTTTGGCCAGTTTGCGCAACTGTGTTAAACCAATTCCAAAACTCTTCAAGCCGCCGGTCTTGCCGCCAAGCTTCTTCCAATGTTCGATGCCTCGATCATTCTTGTTTTTCCTCAGCAGCGCGATTACCTGTGTCTTCGTCATTTTGCACACTCTTTGCGGGATCATTACTTTGGAGAGCGAGACCCGCAGACCGCGTCTCCAATTCTTGCAACATTTGACAGATCGGCTCACGTTCACTCGAACCGAATGGAAAACAGGTCGGCGTTCTTGAGCGAAAACCGCAACGTCACAACGCCTTCGCTCAAACCCGGATCCTGTTTCCATTTCACGGGAACATCCACCCAATCTCCGCTCAACGCCCCGGAAGTTCCGACCGTCTTTCCGGCCGCGTCAATCGCATCGACGGTCAATGCGCCGCCGGTTCGCACGACGTAGTTTAGCAGGAGTCTTTGACCTTTATACCTGAGCGGCCGGGTCGTCACCTGCCCACCATTGGAACCACCTCGCATGGCGACAAATCCATCTACTCGGTAGACAAATCGCCTAACCCGTCCCGGCGTTGATTCATAGTAATTCTCGGTGCCGTAAACGCTGATCCACTTCTTGGCGCCGGGCAACTGCAACATGCCCCAGGCCATGTAGTTACTTCGATTGTGGTTGCGATCCTTGGGTGCCGTACGGGGAATCACCGGCTCCGCATATCTGACAAAATGCTCGCCGTCGCGGCTTGCCATCAAGATCGGCTCGACCTGCTGAGTCTTCGGATCGAACCGAGTCGGGAATCCGAGGTAAAGATGGGGCGCACGGTAGTACTTTGTGATGGCATTTGTGTACAGATGTTCCGTCGGCGTTCCTTTTGAATACGCCAGGTCCGCTTCATTTTCCCAGTTCATGAAATCGCCGGATGTGGCGGTCCGAATCGATCGAACTCCATTACCAAAGTACCGCCAGTAGGCACGGTATTCTGCACGGTAGGGATCCCAGAAGACGAGGTTTTGGGAATCGAAGGCGCCGTGGGTGATCACCGGTTTCTCGCGGATCAGCTTCCAACGTTTCCCGTCGGGCGATGAAAACGGCAATAAGCCGCCGCTGCCCACTCCAACCGCCTTGTATCGAGCCTCGGGCGATACCGTTGGATTGCCATCTCGAAACGCTGTGAAATTGTGTGAACCGGGTCCCATCCAAATGATGTTGTTCGCCGTGGATCCGTCAAACTCGAAGAGTCCCAGGTCGGGTCTCGTCCAGTGAAAACCGTCCTTGCTTTCCGCGTAGCATGTGATTTCCTTATGGGCGGCTTTCTTGCGGCTGTCGTGCTGCCAGCCCCGGTAGATCATCCGGTACTCGTCACCATCTTGAAAAAATGTGTAGTAGCCGCTGGTATTACCCTCCCAGCGTCGGTCGGCCACAAACACAACTTCCCGCGATTCGGGCCTTAATAACTGCCGGCCGACATCACCCTGCAAATCGCCAACCAAGAAGTCGTCGACGAATAACTCCAGTCGATTGCCGATGTCGATCGGCTCAACAGCAGATGTTCGATTTAGACAACTGCCTGCCAGCACCATCAGTGCCAAGACAGTGACAACACGGGAATTGAATGTGAGCATGTCCAAAAACCTCTGATCAGGAGCTCGGAATTTCTTGAAATTCTACCGTCAGTTGTTCAATCCGCATCTAACTTCAGGCCGGTGCCGTTGCCGGCGACGGCAAACGCGTTCCGCAACCAGCTGATGTCACCCGCTTGATCGGGGACATTGTGCAGGGTCAGGTCGCGATCGGCGAGCAGCGCCGCCCATTGCAACACGTCTCCATATTGCAGGACACTTGGGATCAACGCCAGATTTCGTTTCTCGAAGCAGCAATCGTTCAAATCCGCGTCAACCGACTTGATCCTCGGATCGAGGCTGGCGGCGAATAAAGCTGCCAGTGCGAGGTCTCCGGAATCGCCGGTCACAATTCCAAGACGATCCATGTCCGCGTCCGGCCGACGTGACACGCCGTCAACTACGGCACGGATGTCGGAACAGGCCATTCCGGCCACTGGACGCCCCCAGACGATCCCATTGCGTTCCCAAGCCAATCGTTGCCGGCGGTCATCCGTTTCGCCCGCGGAGCACATTTCCCCAAAACACCGAATGTCGGGTACCACGACCATCCGACCGGTGCTCGCCAGCTGCCGAGCCGACGGTTCATCGTTTAATGCCAACAAGGCCTTGCGGCCGGCCGCACGAAGAAGAACGGTCACCGGCAGTCGACCCTTGGCACGCGCCGGCCTCAAGACCGTTGCAGGAACTCGGATTCCGCCCTCACTCGCGTACGACGTTCGAAACGCGACGAGGTCACCGCTTCGATGGTCGACCTGAATGCGGTCGGCATTCGAGGGATCGTCAACCTCTGGCGGCAGGGTCGCGTTCACGCCAAGCAAAGTGGCGAGTTGCTTGAGCATCCGCTTTCGATACTGGTGCCAATCGCCTGGCGTTGACAGTTGCGGCACCTGGTAGCCACGTTTACGGCGGTAGATCCGACCGATTTCCTGGAATCCTTTATTTGAGGATACCGTCGCACTTAGTTGTTTAAGGGTCTCAGGCGGAAAGGTCGGAACCATGTCCGGTTCGATTACAGGTTTCGCCGCGTGGTTGCCGCGGACCCATTTCTCCATCCACCAGTAGGTCCGTTCTCGTTTCTTCCGATCGTACGAGTGGGGAGTATCGTAGTAACGGCAATCGACGCGTTCGCCGAATCCGTTTGTCCGATAGAGTTCCTTAATCGCGGGGAAATTATCGGACTCAAATGTCCTGGTCCAGTCATTCATCGTCAGGTATTCGACAGCTGCCGGCAGTCCCAACGTGCTGATCTCAGGATGGTCAGTAAATTGCATGACCCGCGGAAAATGGTTGCAGACGCAATGGTTGCGGTCGGGAAACATGATTTCACGAAAATCACAGGTGAGACCGACGATGGTCGCAGCTTTCACTCGCGGATCGAGGGCAACGAGCATCTGAGTTTGAAGCCCCCCTCCCGAGGCGCCGGCGACTCCGATACGATTCTCGTCCACCTCCGGCAACTGTTCGAGATAGTCCAACGCTCGCATATTGTTCCAGACCATCAATGTCTGATTGGACACTCCGACGGCTAGATCTTCGTAGTGGTTCTGCGTCGACGAAAACGTCACGTAGCCGAGTCGGGCAAAATTCAGACAACGGCGTTGGACATCCGGTTCCGCGTTTCCATTCGGCCAGTGTCCGTGCGGGCAGAGCATCGCTGGAGCCGGAGTCTCACGAAACTTCTTGGGCATATAAAGTAACCCGGACGTATAGACGCCCGGCCACAGTTGAAAATGGACGCGCCGTATTCTGCACCAAGGGTGATCCAAGAGAGTGGACTGGTGGGGATCCAAATCGATCCGTGCGGGCAAGGGTGACAATCCGATCAAGTCGAGCAGGACGCTGCGCAACTTCGCCTGGTGATTTTCGAATGCCTGCCCGGTACGGTTAGCGAACGGTTTTGGAATGGACATCTGCCGAAAGTAATTCGCCAACATCTCCTTCGGTGCCGGCAGGTCCTCTGTCGGCCGGCGCTCCCCAGTGGGTTCAGATTCCTCCACCTCACCAGCCTTCGGTGCGCGCCCGATGGACGTTTGCAAGGTCACCGGGAGCTGATCGTTCGGCTCGATAATCACCGTAACCTCTTGTTTTACGACCGGCTTGAGCTGAGCGTCACCGCTCAGGGTGAGCGAGCACATCTCAAACGGTGCGAGAGGGGGAATCGTGCCTCGGGCAATGTCGACGGGGCGACCGTTGATCTTCGCCGAAATCCTGAGCCGTGCGTCCCCGGATGGCACCTGACCGAAGTTCTGGACATCCAACGTTAACCGGTTGCCATCGCGTTTCGAGGCGAGCCTGGGTGGTGACGCCGATAGTG
>CAYNDU010000015.1:20517-22408 GCA_964395615.1 uncultured Pirellulaceae bacterium
TAACGGGGCCGTACGCCGTCGGCTCCCCACGTTTGGTTCGTAAGCTTGCCTTGAACAGGCATCGGCAGAAAGCGATCCATAAAACGTCCGCCGGGAACCAGGCCGTTCCATTCGGCCGGACGAACTCGTTTCACCGTTTGCGCGTGCGTGCCCGAATTCCACGCGGACGCCAGCAGCAGAATCCCAATCAACATGGAAACTCGCATATCGCTCACCTTTCAGTTCGGCGCGCCGCCGATCCCGCAAGCAGGACGTCTCGGGCCACGTCTAACGACTCCGCCGGCCGGACACTCCACGGCGGGCGAGAGCGCCCGCTTATCGAAACATGGTTGAAAGCAGCCGGCCATCCATCCTTTGGTATCTTCCGTGTTGCGTCATCGGACCTGTGAGTGGGTCATCGCAGCGACTTGCCCTCGCGGATCAGTTTCATCAACGCCTTGAGCTCTTCGACTTTTTCAGGGTACTTTGCCGCCAGGTTCGTTGTCTCCCCAATGTCCGACTCGAGATCGTATAGTTCTTCGACCGTTTTTCGTTGACGGTCCTGGGAATACCCGGGTACCTGGTGAAAGGCGTTCAGGAATTTCCATTTTCCCTTTCGTACTCCGTTGTTTTGATAGAAGAACGTATCCCGAGCTCCCTGCTTGCTCCTGCCCATCAGCAGGTCCGTTTGATCCACACCGTCAATCTCCAGGTGATCGGGAACTTCAAATCCGGTCAGATGAGCGAATGTGGGCAACAGGTCGATTGTGGCGAACACCGCGTGCGAGGTATCATTCGCCCGCACGTGGCCGGGCCACCGGACAATGCAGGGCGCACGGGACCCGCCCTCATAGCAGGAACCCTTACCGTTGCGCAACGGACCGGCATTTCCCCAGAAGATGGAGCCCTCGGGATGACCTTTTTTCCGCTTGTAATAGGCCGGCTGATTCCATGGTCCGTTATCGGTCGTGTATATGACGAGCGTATTCTCCCTGAGGCCCAGTTGATCGACCGTGTCGAGCAGCCGACCCGTCTCGAAGTCAAACTCCTCCACGACATCGCCGTAGAGTCCGCCTTGCGACGTCCCTTTGAATTTATCTGATGCATCGATAATGGTATGCATCATCGTGTGGGCGACGTACAGGACGAACGGTCGGTTTTCGTCGCGTTTCGTTTTCAGGTAGTCAATCGCCTTGTTCGTATAGAGGTGTAGCAAGCTCCCCATATCCGACGTCTGGCCGGCCGGCGTGTTGTTCTCATAAAACGCTACTCTACCGCCGTCGTTTGCGCCGAGCGTCCCAAAATAGTAGTCGAACCCTTGAGCAACCGGCATCCGATCAACGATCGGTTTGCGGTTCGACACGTCCCATTTTCCAATGCAGGCCGTCTGATAGCCGACGCTCTTGATCAGCTCGGCAAACGTGACCTCTTTCGCCGGCATACTCCAGCCTTGACTGCGGATGGGATAGCGCCCGGTCAAGAGTGCCGATCGCGACGGTCCGCAAACGTGCTGCGCGTAGAAATCCGTGAACTTGGTTCCCTCCCTTGCCAACTGATCCATGCGTGGCGTCTTGTTCGTTCGCGAGCCGAAACACGCGAGATCCGCATACCCCTGGTCGTCAGTGAAGACAATCAAGATGTTCGGCCGTTGGCGATCCGCATGACATGTGGCCGTCTCTCGGGCGATCAGGCAAGAAAACAACAAGACTCCCACGACAGCGTGCGGCAATTGGCAACGTAAGATCGTCTCAAGTCGCGTCATTTGTATCCCCAAAGTAAACTCGCGTCGCGATGACTGTGGCATCGTACTCTCCTGTGTTGGAAACCGCGAACACGCCCGTGCCTCATAACGGCACGAAACTGTCACACCCACTAAGTCGAACGACCGCTCAAATCGTCGCGCTCCGACCGA
>CAYNDU010000015.1:22508-25094 GCA_964395615.1 uncultured Pirellulaceae bacterium
TCGATCGTCAATGTCATCGGCTTTTCGCCGTAGACGTGCTTTCCTGCCCGAATCGCATCCACATAGATGGCCGTATGCCAATGATCGGGAGTGGCACAAATCACAGCGTCGATATCGCTGCGTTGCAGCAGCTCGGCGTGATTCGTGTAAATGGCCAATTTGCGCTTCCCATTTCCATTCAGCGCCGGGTTGGCCGCGAACGACTCGGCGTGCTGCCGATCCACATCACAGACGGCCACGAAATCACCGTATTCGGAGGCCTGTCGCGAGTCATCCCGCCCCTTGCCTCCACAACCGATCATGCCGAGTCGCAGCCGGCTGTTCTTGTCTGAACTGCGAGCAAATGTGCTCGACCACACGTAGGGAACGGCAGCAGCGGCAGATAACGAACGACTCAAAAAGCGACGGCGCGACGTGTTCATGGCGGACTCTCCGTTGAATGGGGCCAGCTGGCATTCTATCAGCAAAAAGGCCCTTTCGCGACGAACGCTCGTGACCCGAAACCGGTCGCCCTTATGCGCGTGCCACCTCACGCTCGTCGACCAGGGCAATCACCGTCTGACCGGGTGCCGGTTCGAGAGGCTGGTCGAGTGAGGCGATCAGTAGATCACCATCCGATTCAATCAGGCCGAGCACCCAGCCCGAGTCCCCGTATCGGTCAACGAACTGTTCGTAACCATACGACTCGGTAAGCAGCGTTTTCTTAATGACCGAGCCTGAGTTAAGCCTTCTCGCGAGCGCCCGTTGGTGAATCTCGGCTCCAAAAAGTTGCCGTCCGCGCAGATGTTCGGCAATCGGCACTCGGGGGCCAGTGGCCTCGTAGGGTGGTGCGAGCTGATAAACGCCGGCCCGTCCGAAAACGTGAATGAACTCGCGCACGGCGAGCGTGTTGATCTCGTCATTCGGGGTCATGGCCAACATTCGGCCGATGCCACTGAGATCCAGTTCGTCGCGCACATGTTCCGAAAGAATGCTGCAGCAATCGGCCGGCAGTCCACTCATCCGGGCCTGCGTTACATTTCCATAGTTCGTATCGACCAGAAGCACTGCATAGCCTTCCTCTTGAATGGCTCGGCCGAATTCCTGGATCCATGGCTCGGCGCCCGCGATCAAGAGTCCTTGAGGCGAAGGGTCGGCCAGGGCAAGTCGGCGGGCCAACGGACCGGCAGCCAATCCGTAGACGGCAACCGTGCCAACGATCACCAGAAACGTGACGGGAACCAGCATCTGGGCCTGACGGGCCAATTCCACGTCATGATCCGCATGGGCGATCAAATGAAGCGCAAAGACGGAGGCGACGGATGCGGCGACGATGCCACGAGGAGCGAGGCAGGCAAGGAATATTCGCTCTGACATGGGAATTCCCGTCCGAATGGTCGCCAGGAACACGGCCGCCGGACGCACGACAAAAATCAACACCCCGACAAACAGCAGACCCCTTGGACCAACTTGACGCAACGCCTCCAGATCCAATCGGGAGGCGAGAACCACAAACAAGAAAGAAATGAGCATCACTCCCAAATGCTCCTTGAATTCCAAAACGTGGCGGATGTCGATGTGCTTCTGGTTCGCCAGCAAAACGCCCATGACCGTTACCGTTATCAGACCCGACTCGTGCTGCGCCCAGTTTGACGCGACGAACGAGAACAGTACCGCGGTCAGAAAAGCGGCACCGTGCAAGAAATCGGGCAGCCAGAAACGTTTCAGCGCCTGGGTCAACAGACGCGACACGACAGCGCCCCCGATAAATCCGACGGAAACCGTCTTGAGTAGCTGCACCAACGTGGTCCAGCCGGACGTATCTGCCGCCCCGGTTGCCAGATGCTCGAAAACCAGAACGGCCAGAACCGCGCCGATCGGATCAATGACGATACCTTCCCATTTTAGAATCGAACCAATTCGCCGCGACGGCCGAATCGACCTCAGCAAAGGCATCACGACCGTCGGTCCGGTCACCACGAGAATGGCGCCCAGCAAGACCGCCAGCGACGCTCGCAGCTGCAGCAGCCAGTAGGCTGCCAGTGCGCCGAGGAGCCATGTGACCAAGGCACCCAGTGTCACCAGACGCAAGGTAACTGTGCCGGAGTTCCGGAGCTCGCTGAACTTCAGCGTCAAACCGCCTTCAAATAGAATCACGGCGACGCACAGCGACACGATGGGAAGAAGCAGGCGCGGAGCAGCCTCCGGTCCGGTCCCCATCACCGTCCCAAGCAGCTGATCGGGCTGGACAAACAGGCCAAGCAGCATTCCAAACGCCAGCAGCAGCAAGATCGCGGGAATTCGGAGCCGCCAGGCTAACCACTGGGCCAGCATTCCGAGTAGAGGAATCCCGGCCAAATACCAAAATACGGCATACTCGTCCAAACGTGCTCACCCGGGTCTGTTGCGCACACGATGGTCCAGAGGTAGGCGGCCACGGTGCAGATTGAACAGCTTCCAGTCGGCTCTCGATCGATGCGCCCCAGCGCTAACTCGCCACAGCGCTAACTCGACACAGCGCTAACTCGACACAGCGCTAACTCGACACTGCGCTAACTCGACACTGCGACGTTCTTTCTTGACCGCACGTCAGCGGCCAAGTCTCTA
>CAYNDU010000016.1:0-24325 GCA_964395615.1 uncultured Pirellulaceae bacterium
GTTGGAAGTAAGGATCGACGTAACCGTTCACGGCCTTGGCCGTGAACGGTTACCCTGTTTTTTCCTGATTCTTCATGATCCGGCTCTTTTTTTTGCTGGGTTCGACCGCCTCGATGGCGGTATCTTAATGGGGGCCTGCTAACCGCAGTCAGCAATTGGATCGCCACTTCGGACTGACGAACGCTATCGTTCTACGATTCACTGATAGGAGGTGGAATGTATGTCGCAGTTATTCGTCCAGCGCGGTCACCGACGGCTCGGTCTTACGCATATTGAATTGCTCGTCGTCATTGCGATCATTGGTATTTTGGTCGCACTTCTGCTGCCGGCGGTGCAAATGGCGCGTGAGGCGGCTCGTCGCATGCAGTGCTCAAACAATCTCAAACAGATTGCACTGGCGGCCCACAACTTCCATGACGTGTACAAGCGGTTCCCGCCCGGATAGAGATCGTGCAGCTTATAACTACTCCCCTTATCCCCCTCCGCTCGCCGGTGTTCGAGTCCTGAAGGGACGGCCCTAAGCCAGCCCGGGGTGAAGCGACGTGAGCCTGGCGAGCGTCGCGCAAACCTGGGTGTGTGACTTGGGAGTCCTATTCCTCCTCCTGGTGCCGAACGATCTTGCCGTCCACCATGTAGATGACGTCCTCGGCGATGTTGGTGGTAAGGTCGGCGATTCGTTCGAGATTGCGGGAGACGGCCATCAGCCGGAGCAGGAGGTTTGCCTGTCCCTGATCGACGGCGATGATCTCCTCGATCTTGTGGCGAGCATTTCGCTTCATTTGATTGATTTCGTCATCGCGGCGGCAGACGTCGTTGGCAAGTGACGTGTCCAGGTTGACCATGGCATCGAGGCTGTCGCGGAGCATGGCCTGGGTCTTTTTGGACATACTCGCCACGTCAAAAGGGAAAGTCACGGGCGGTTCGGCGGCCAGCGCCATTGTCTTTCGAGCGATGTTCACGGCCAGATCGCCGATTCGCTCGAGATCGTTATTGATCTTCAACGCGGAGACGACGAAACGCAGGTCGACCGCCACGGGCTGATAGAGCGCCAGGATCTTCAAGCACTCCTCCTCAATCTCCACCTCGCGTTGGTCGACTTCCGCATCGCGCTCGCGCACGTCGCGAGCCAACTGTTCGTTTCGATCCATCAGGGCGCGAGTTGCGAGTCGAACTTGCTCTTCGACGAGCCCGCAAAGGGAAAGGAGGTGTCTCTTGAGCGCGTCGATCTCCCGTTGGAAGTGTACCGACATGGCAGTTTTCTCCGTACACGTCTAGCCGTAGCGACCGGTGACGTACATTTCGGTGTCTTTGTGACGAGGGTTGAGGAAGACGTCCAGCGTTCCTCCGTGTTCGACGATCCGTCCAAGCAGCATGAAGATGCATTCTTGACTCACGCGACGAGCCTGGCCCATATTATGCGTTACCATCACGATCGTGTATTTCTCACGCAGTTCCTCGACCAGTCTTTCGATTCGCTCGACGCCCTGGGCATCCAGCGTCGAACAGGGTTCGTCCATCAGGATCACACGTGGCTTCAGGGGCAAGAGACGTGCGATACACAGTTTCTGTTGCTGCTCCAAAGTCAGGTAAGTGGCTTTCTTACGCAGCATGTCCTTCACGTCGTCCCACAATTGGACGTCGCGCAGGGCCGATTCGACCATTTCGTCGAATTGGCTCCGGCGAAAGGTCCGGGGTGGTTTATGCACACGAATGCCAAACAGCACATTCTTGTAGATCGAGATTGGAATCGGGTTGGGTCGTTGGAACACCATTCCTACCGATTTACGCAAAGCGCTTAGCGAGACGTCCGGGTCGTAAATGTTCTTTCCCAGGACGGTCACTTCGCCCGTCGTCTTGACATTGTCGTATCGCTCGTTAATGCGATTGAAACACCTAAGAAGTGTGGTCTTGCCGCAACCCGACGGTCCGATCAGTGCCGTGATGATCCCGGGCTTGATGCGGACGCTCACGTCCTTAATCGCCTGGAATTCGCCGTACCATAGGTTCAATCCGCGAGTCTGGATGGTATGCGAAGTCGGCGATGCGGTGGTTGCGGCAGTCACTATCCAAAATCTCCGGTAACGTAGCGCTCGGTGAGGCGGTTTTGAGGTTCGGAGAACAGCGTTTCCGTGTCGTCGACTTCGACGAGTTCTGAGGCACTCAGGAAGGCCGTCCGATCGGCTAGCCGTCGCGCTTGCTGCACGAGATTCGTCACCAACACGACGGTCATTTCCTTCTTCACCTCGCGGAGAATGTCCTCGATCTTCATGGTCGTGACGGGGTCGATGGCGATCGAGAATTCGTCCAGGCAGAGGATTTCCGGGCGTTGGCTCAAAGCTCGCGCCAACGTCAATCGTTGCTGCTGGCCCCCCGAGAGTTTCGTGCCAAGAATCTCTAACCGGTCTTTGACCTCATCCCAAAGCATGGCTTGCTGCAAACATTGCTCAACCAATGCATCCAGTTCACGTCGATCACGGATTCCGGCTCGGCGAGGGGCATAGGCCACGTTCTCATACACTGATAGCGGCAAGCCGACGGGCAGGGGAAACACCATCCCGACGCGCCGCCGTAATTCGTAGACGTTTCGCATTCGGTAGATATCTTCGCTGCCCACTTGCACCTGGCCTTGGACTTTTGCCGAGGGGATAAAGTCGATGGTGCGATTGATACACTTGAGCAGCGTCGTTTTGCCGGAATTCGCCGGCCCGATGATGGCGAAGATCTGCCCTTTGGGAATGTCGAGCGAGACGCCGGCAAGCGCGGTCTTGGCGCCGTAGGTGACCGTGACGTCTTGGAACCTGATGGCTGCGTTCACCGATGACCTACCATTTCTTTCGCGAGCGGAGACGCGCTCGCAGCAGGATCGACACACTGTTGACCATCAAGACCAACCCGATTAGCACGACCGCCGTGCCGTATTGAACGTCTTCGGATACGCCACGGACCTGTGTGGCCAGGGCGAACAGATGATACGACAGAGCCATGCAGTTATCGCTCAGGCCGTATGGAAAGTAGTGTTCCAGTCCGTGATCGGGGACGGCGCAGTAGAAGACGACGCCCGTGAAAAGAATCGGTGCCGTTTCCCCCGCAGTTCGCGCGATCTCGAAGACGACGCCCGTCAAGATTCCGCTGACCGAGTTCGGCAGCACGATCGTGCGGATCGTCTGCCAGCGCGTGGCGCCCATGTTCCAGCAAGCCTCGCGAAACGACATGGGTACTGCGGCCAACGCCTCGCGCGTCGCGGTGATGATTACCGGCAACGACATGACGGCCAGAGTACACGACGCCGCCAGTACCGATTTACCCATGCCCGCGAACAATACGAAGGCACCTACGCCAAAAAGCCCGTGGACGATGCTCGGAACGCCGGCCAGATTCACGACCGCCAGATTGATCAGTCGGGTGAGCCAGTTATCGCGCGCGTACTCGTTCAAGTAGATGGCCGCCAGGATGCCGATCGGCGCGTCGATCAAGAGCGAGACGATCGCCAGGAAAAACGTGCCTATCAGCGGTGACCATATGCCACCCGCCGTCATCCGGTCCGCAGGATTCTCCAAGACGAAACCCGGAGTCAGCACGGGCCATGCCCGAATTACGAGATAACTCAGGATGAGGATCACCGGAAGAACCAGAAGCGCCGTGATGATCGCGAACAGCGCGCGAGCCACCAGTTCACGTCGTCTCCGGCGCACCTCGAAGGAATCTGCTGCGAACGTCCCTTCTTCGGGCGACCTTGAAAATTCAGTGTCTTCTTGTTTCTCCGCTTCGCTCGGCGCAGTCGAGCGACCGGAGGCTCTCGAAAGGGAATCGCCCTCACGCCCGCTTTTCATTGCGAATTCCCTTCACGACGATGTCTGCGATGAGATTGACAATGAAGGTCACAGCAAGCAGTACGACGCCGATGAAGAACAAGACTCGGTAGTGGGTGTCGCCTTCCACGGTTTCACCCAACTCGGCGGCGATCGTGGCCGTCAACGTGCGGACGGGATCGAGCAGACTTCCAGGGATCTGCACGGCATGCCCCGTGGCCATGAGCACGGCCATGGTTTCGCCGATCGCCCGGCCGACTCCCAGGAGCACGGCGGCCAACAGGCCGTTCTTCGCCGCGGGAAACAACACGCGACAGACGATCTCCCAACGCGTCGCACCCAACGACAAAGCAGCCTCGCGGTAGGAATCCGGCACGGCTTTCAATGCGTCCTCTCCCACCGAGACGATGATCGGTACGCTCATAAGCGAGAGAATGATTCCACCGTTGAGCAAGTTGACTCCCACCGGCGCCCCGGTGACCTTCATCAGGATGGGGCCCAGGACCATCATCCCAATAAACCCCCAGACCACCGACGGAACTGCGGCCAGCAGCTCAATGACGATCTTAAGCGTCTCCTTCACTTTCCCCGAACAGAACTCGGATACGAAAACTGCAGCCCCCAATCCGAAAGGGACGGCAATCGCCATCGCGATCAAGGCGACCGTAAGCGAGCCGACCGCCAATGCCAGGATTCCGTATTGAGGGCGTGCTTCGGACGAAGGACGCCAGTTGGGACTCGTGAAGAACTCGCCCAGATCCAGAGGATCGTTGCCGCCTCGAAGGACCGGCACAAACGTAGCTCGCGCGTCCCGCGCGGGGATCGTTCCCGTCCCGTCGTTGGGCGTCTCTTCTGCCTGCCGCTTTCGGGCTGATAACCGGTCCGTCGGCGCCAGTTCCGCTCGGAATGAGCCTGCCAGAGGATCCGATAACAAGGCCCTCACCACGTCCCCAGTGGTCGAACGATCGGGCGCGTAGCCAACGATCAACTCGTTCGACTCCCGATCGTGCGTCCACGTTACGTCAGAACCCTCTATCGGAGCGAAGACCAGTTTGATGTCGTTCCATTCGGCCCCACGCTGGCGAGCGTGCACGACCAAATCGTTGTTGGGTCCCGTGACCACCACGCGAACGGTTGCACGCGTGCCGATCAGCACCGGGAAGGCTGTACGAAACACAAAGAAGAAGATCGCCATCACGAAGAAGATGGCGCTCCACCCGCAGATACGAATCGTCCATTCAATAGCGCGCTCGGTGAGATGTTCCAGAGCGGGTTTAAATCGCCACTGGGCAGCGGAGCGTTTGCGAGACGTGTTTTCGTTTTCACCCATCGTTTCTGACGGGAACGTAACCCAGTTCGCTTACCACTGCCTGTCCCTCTCCGGACATGATCCAGGCGAGGTAGTCCGCCTGGATTCCTTCGGGATCTCCCAACGTGTAGATGTGCAGCGGCCGAGTGATCGGATAGGTTCCGTTCATGGCATTCTCCACGGTCGGCGCCACACCCGGCTCGCCCTTCTTCTTACTGATTCTCAGCATCTTGACGTCCGGGGTCGCATAGCCCATCCCGCTGTAACCGATCGCCCCTGGAGTCTTGGAAACCAAGGCGACTACATCCTTCGATCCGCTCTGGTCAATCGAGCCGAGCTTGTACTCTTTCTCTTTTCCCAAGACAGCCTCACGAAAATAGGCGTACGTGCCCGAGTTATTCTGGCGGCTGACCCGGGTAATTACAAGGTCCGCACCGCCCTCAATTTGTGACCAATTTGTGGTTTTTCCGCCTTCTCCGTAAATCTCGGCGAGCTCTCCCAGGGAAATCGAGTCGATCGGGCAGTCCTTGTGCACGTAAACGGCCAGAGCGTCGAAGCCCACGATATGTTCCACTGGTTCGACCCCCTGCCGCTCCACCGCGTTCTGAAGCTCCTTGTCCTTCATCTTGCGGCTGGCGTCGGCCATGTCGCAGGTGCCGTTGATCAATGAGGCGATGCCCACACCGGAGCCGCCGCCGAGCACCTGGACGCTCACGTCTGGTCGTTTCTCGTGATACGTCTCCGCCCAGGCCTGAGCCACGTTGACCATCGTGTCGGAACCTTCGATGCGGATGGTCGTTTTTTGATTTCCGCCCGCGTCAGTCGGGGGGCTGCCCGTGCTGTCGCTGCGAGATTCGCAGCCGATGCCGGAGATCAGCAGAAGACCCATGGCGAATGGGGCGATGCAGAAACGGTCGATCACGAAAACTTCCTCCAAGTAGATGTTTGCAAAGCCAACGCTTCGCCTGAGAAAACACTCCAAAACAGTTCAAGAGAATTGTAGCCGCGGACCGTTACGGGTTGATGAGCGAAGTGTTAGAATCGCGTTAGATCAGGTCGATTCCCTCGAGCTCTCGACTTCGTGCTTTGTCGACGCGATCGAACCGTTCCAACAGGCACGCAGGTGTGTGGCCTCCACTGCCGCAAGCTCTCCTCCCCGGTCACGACGCCCGCCAACTGGTCGACACCTTCTCCAAATAGAGTCGGACCAGATCTCTCGTGCTCTTCG
Organism: uncultured Pirellulaceae bacterium; assembly: GCA_964395615.1. Taxonomy (GTDB): domain Bacteria; phylum Planctomycetota; class Planctomycetia; order Pirellulales; family Pirellulaceae; genus CAYNDU01. The sequence goes on from CAYNDU010000016.1 coordinate 6,347, forward strand.
TCGCGCGATTTCGGCTGCGTTGGCTGCGGCATTGATGACTGTGGCGCGGTGCCGGCGAGCCGCCTTCACCAGCGTGGGGTTGCTCGGTGTTGGCCCATTCCGGGCGCGGAACGATCCGGGAATGAGAACGGGAACGGCAGGTCCTGTGCGGCGTCTAACCTCGGGTGTCGATTAGCAGAGCCGTTTTGCGCGCAGAGGCGTACCGCCAGGCGTCGTCAAGTTGGCCGTTGAGTTGCACCAGATCAGCGAAGAGCGTATCGCCGGGATCTTCGGCTGAATCGGATGACGTTTGCCCGTCATTCGCAGAGCCCAAAGTTATCGCCCCCGACGGGTCGGACGATGAACAGAGGTTCCAAAGTGTCGCTGCCAGATCGTGCCCAGCGCGCGCAGTGCGGCCTGCTACGATGTCGATTTCGATAAATCCAGCCAGTTCATCTACGACCGCCATGGTGCCTCGTTCCTCGCCTTGCCGTCCCGCAGCGAACTCATTGGTTTCGGCACCCGCGTGCCGTGCGGAAGTTGCGCGCTCAATCCGTTTCGGGAAACCATCTCAATACGAACCCGGAACTCGAAGGGGTCCATCGAGAGACGGTCTCCATCATTTAAGATGACCATCTCGACTGGCTCCTCGTCCAATCGGACGTCTGGCGGGAAGCCGAGTGACCGCCCACGGACTCCCCGGTCCCTGACCAGCAGATAGGGGTGAACGGGCGGGAAGGTCGGGTCACCCAACACGAGGTCACAATGCGACGAGCTTCCGATCAGGAACACGGGGCCGAGTACTTCGCGTACCGGCCTTCGGGCCTCGCCGCGAAGAACGTGCAATTCGACCCGAGGCGTTCGATTCGGTGGATGGGGCCTTTGATAATCGGCCAGGTTGTAGAGATGTCGATGCGCGCGCATCTGCTGCTCCGCAAACTCACTTCCATCAGATATCCGGCTACTCGGTCGGGCGCGCCGACTTCTTCCCGTTTTCGAGCCCTGTGGGCCACTGGCGTCCATTCTGCCCAAAAATGAACGCAGGCTCGGCCGACCGCCGCCTCACTTTCATCGTTTGTCGACCAGATCAAGACGGAGAATCAAGCCGACTCGCCGTTGCGGCGGGAAAAAACGAGCCGTCGCGCGACCATGAAACGCACTGCACGGATTGGGCAAGATGCGGTGTCTGGGCCCGGCAAACTCGCGTTCTTGCCCAGAGACACGGGGTAACCGATTGAGGACCGACGAACGGGGACCGCGCGTGGAAATGTGGAGCAGGGTAAAGGGTGTGAACCGCACCGGGGATCCGAGCGCACCGGCCGGCGTGAGTTCGTAGGCCCGATCGACTAGGGCTGAGACCCTGCGGCTTCGATTTGAGCTCGCGCTTGTGCCAGCGATCGATCGCGGGCCGCCTCGAGCTCATCGTCCGAGATCGGCATCTCCAAGGCCGATGCCAGCTGTTCACGGGCTGCCTGCACGTCCAATTGGTCGCAAGGAAGAGCACGATTCGTGAGCACCGAGACCAGGTTCTCCGAAACCTGGACGAATCCACCGTCGACGTAGAATCGCGTTACCTGCTCGCCAGCGCTTACGCGCATCACGCCGTAGCCTAGCCGGCCGATCATCGGCGCCCGATCGGCTGCGATGCCGATTTCGCCGTCATACAGCGGCAACGCGATAAAATCGGCCTTCATCTCGACGGCCGTTTTTTCGGGTGTTACCACGAGGCAATTCAATTGAGCCATAGCCGTGTCGCCGAGTTACGCTTCGGCCTCCATCTTCTTGGCTTGTTCTTCGGCCTGTTCAACCGGGCCGACGTACATGAACGCCTGCTCTGGGAGATGATCCCACTTGCCATCGCAGATTTCTTCGAAGCTGCGAATCGTGTCCTCGAGCGGTGTGATCTGCCCCGCCTTGCCGGTGAAGACTTCGGCGACCAGGAAGGGTTGTGACAGAAACCGTTCGATGCGGCGAGCGCGGTGAACAACCAGTTTGTCCGTTTCGCTTAGTTCATCAATGCCGAGGATGGCAATGATGTCCTGTAACTCGCGGTATCGCTGCAGAGTGGTCTGGACGCGTCGAGCGATATTGTAATGTCGATCGCCCACATATTGGGGATCCAGGATTCGGCTGGAAGATGCAAGCGGATCAATGGCCGGGTAGATACCCTTTTCTGTAATCGAACGTGCCAGGTAGACAAAGGCGTCCAGCTGGCCGAAGGCGGTCGCCGGAGCGGGGTCGGTCGGATCATCGGCCGGGACATAGACGGCCTGGACCGACGTGATGGCCCCCTTATTGGTCGAGGCGATACGTTCTTGCAAGGCGCCCATTTCGGTGGCCAGCGTCGGTTGGTAACCGACGGCCGACGGCATGCGACCCAACAAGGCGGAGACTTCACTTCCAGCCTGCGAAAAGCGGAAGATATTGTCGACGAACAGCAGCGTGTCCTTTCCGGTCGTGTCCCGAAAATACTCGGCCATCGTCAACGCGGACAGGGCGACTCGTAAACGGGCCCCGGGGGGCTCATTCATCTGGCCAAAAACCATGCACGTTTGATCGATCACGTGCCGGCCCGTGTTGCCGATCTTGGCCTCCTGCATTTCGAGCCAGAGGTCGGTTCCCTCGCGGGTTCGCTCGCCCACCCCGGCGAAGACGGAGTAGCCACCATGGGCGCTGGCGATCCGGGCGATTAACTCGGTCAGGATGACCGTTTTGCCAAGGCCGGCACCGCCGAACAGGCCGGCCTTGCCGCCACGCACGAATGGCGTGAGCAGGTCGATGACCTTGATGCCTGTCTCGAACAACTCGGTGCTCGTCGACAACTCAGCTATCGGAGGCGCCTCGGCATGGATCGGTCGGTACTCTTCCGCGGCCACCGGCCCTCTTCCGTCCACCGGCTCGCCGAGCAGATTGAACACGCGTCCGAGCGCACCGTCACCGACGGGTACGGAAACCGGAGCACCGGTATCAATACAGTCATGCCCGCGCACCAACCCGTCCGTGCTGCCCAGTGCCACGCAGCGGACGCGTCCGCCGCCCAGGTGCTGCTGCACCTCGCCGGTCAGATCAATCTTGATGCCCTTGCGATCCGATTCGATTTTGACGGCGTTGTAAATCGCCGGCAGTGAGTCCTCGTCGAAGGCCGCGTCGAACGTCGATCCAATCACCTGCGTGATTTGCCCGACATTTTGAGTCCCGGTTGCCATAGCTCCAAATTCCTCGCTCGCCTTAAGTGAATCTGTTCGAAGGGTGATGTCCGGTTGGTGTATTTGAGTTCGGTGTTTCCAAAAAAACGTCGGTTCGCCGGCCAGTGACCGGCCGGGCCGGTTGGATTACGATTTCAGTGCTTCGACTCCGCCGATAATCTCGGTAATCTCACCTGTGATTTGCGACTGCCGGGCTCGGTTGTACGTCATCGACAGCTGTCGAATCATCTCGTCCGCGTTCTCCGTGGCCGATTTCATAGCAACCATCCTTGCGATATGCTCGCTCACGGCAGCGTCCAGAAAGCACTTGAAAAGTTTCACCCTGAAACTGGCCGGCACAACCTCTTCCAAAATACTCTCGGCCGAGGGAAGAAACTCGTACATCGAATCGCCCTGACCCTTTGATTCGCCCTCCGAAGCAACTCCGTCTAGTCCGCCGAGCGGCAGCAGGGTTTCAACGACGGAGACCTGTCGAGCGGCCGATTCAAACTGCATGTACGCGACGTCCACACGATCGATGGCCCCGCTGGAGAAGGCATCCAGATAGCGATTCGCCAGCACCTCGACGTCATCGTACGATGGTTCGTCGCCAAATTGGCCATACGCATTGGCCACCGCCACCTTGCGATACCGAAACGCGCCGATTCCACGCTTACCGGATACATCCACGTCCAGATCGGGCAGCTCGTTTCTCAGCTTTTCTATCCGCTCAACCGCCGCCCGTAAGACGCTGGCATTGAAGCCCCCACACATTCCGCGGTTGCTGGTCAGGACCAGCAACACGGCCCGTTTCGGGTCGGGTCGAGCTTCAAGCAACGGATGAGAGACTTCGAGTCCGGAGTCGGCCAGGTCGGCCACCAACTGCGTGATCCGTTCGGTATAGGCCGTGGATGCTGTCGCTCGATCCATGGCTTTCTTGAACCTCGCATTGGCGATCAATTCCATGGTCCGCGTGATCTTGCGGATATTTCGGATCGACTTGCGCCGTTTATCAAGTGTACGAGCTTTCGCCATGGTTCGGGTGGCCTGATGGTGGAGGGCCTGTTTCTTTAAGTCCTATTATCTTTTTATCTTCTTATCTTTGGGGTGCACGCTGCACTCCGATTGCCGCCCATCGGTCGGCCGTCCGGCCGGCACCGACACGGCTCGGGCTAACTCGCGGAGGTCTTGTCTGGCCGATAGCCGGCCTTGAATTCGCGAATCGCTCCATCCAATTTGTTGGTAAACTCGCCGGTCAGGTTGAAGCCGTTGGTTAATTCTTCGACCAGTTCCGGTCGGTGATCGTGAATATAGACCAGCATGGCCTCTTCCCAGGTTCGCACGTCCGGGACGGCCACGTCGTCCAGGAATCCCTTGGTCCCTGCATAGACGCTGAAGATCTGGTCTTCCACGGGCATCGGTCGATACTGGGGTTGCTTCAATAATTCGACCATGCGGTAGCCACGGTCCAGGCGAGATTGAGTCGCGGCGTCCAACTCAGTTCCCATCTGGGCGAACGCCTCGAGTTCCCGAAACGAGGCCAGGTCCAATCGCAGTCCGCCGGCGACTTTCTTCATCGCTTTCACTTGGGCGGCACCGCCGACGCGCGAAACGGAAATACCGGCATTCATGGCCGGTCGAATGCCGGCAAAGAACAGATCGGGCTGCAGGTAGATCTGGCCGTCGGTAATCGAAATCACGTTGGTCGGAATGTAGGCGGACACTTCCCCTTCCAGTGTTTCGATGATCGGCAACGAAGTGATCGATCCGCCGCCCAACTCGTCGTTCAATTTGACCGACCTCTCGAGCAACCGGCTGTGGCAGTAAAACACGTCGCCCGGATAAGCTTCTCGACCCGGCGGCCGCCGCATCAGTAGTGACAGTTGACGGTAGGCCACGGCCTGCTTCGACAGGTCATCGTAAATGATCAGCGAATGCCCACCGTTGAACAGAAAGTGTTCGGCCATGGCCGTACCGGCATAGGGGGCGATGTACTGCATCGGTGCGGGACTCGCCGCACCGGACACGACCACGGTCGTGTATTCCATGGCACCGTGATCTTCGAGGATTTTGATGACGCCGGCCACTGACGAGTCCTTCTGACCGATCGCAACGTAGAAGCACTTCACTCCGGAATTCTTCTGGTTCAGGATCGTATCGATGGCGATCGCCGTCTTGCCCGTCTTGCGGTCACCAATGATGAGTTCGCGCTGGCCGCGACCGATGGGGGTCATCGAGTCGATTGCCTTGAGTCCGGTTTGGAGTGGTTCGCTAACCGGTTGCCGTTCCGCCACGCCCGGCGCGATAAACTCCACCGGTCGCCTTTCACTGGTCTGCAAGGGGCCTTTGCCATCGACGGGGTTCCCGAGCGGGTCGAGCACTCGTCCCATGACGGCGTCGCCGACCGGCACGCTCAACAGCTGGCCCAGAGCGCGAACCTCGTCTCCCTCGTTGATTTCAAGGAAGTCGCCCAGGATGATGATCCCGACACTATTCTCTTCGAGGTTAAACGCGAGGCCGATGACACCGTTCGGGAACGCGACCATTTCACCGGCCATGACGCCCGACAAGCCGTAGACGCGAGCGATCCCGTCTCCAACCTCCAGGACCGTTCCAACTTCTCGGACATCGAGATCACTTGCATATTCCTCGATTTCCTTCTGGATAACCGAGGCGATTTCGTCAGCATTAAATTTCATCGAAGACCTCTCCCGGGCCACTATTGTTCGGTAACCAGGAACTGCTCAAGGGAATCTCTCACCAGCTCACCGGCGTTTTCGAGAGTTTCTTGCCGCATCCTCGCCAGACGATTCGACAGGCTTCCGTCGTAGACCGTGTCGCCCACCCGCACGACCAAGCCTCCCAGCAAATCGTCGTTGACACTCAACTGTAAATCGACCGAGCAACCGAGCGTCGCGGTCAAGCTATTTGAAATCTCACTCAACACGGTCGCGTCTACCGGCGTGGCGGTGTGAATGGCAATCTCCACTCGCCCGGTGATTTCGTTATAGAGATCCTTGCAAGCCGAATGGATCTGGCGCAGGCAATCGAGCCGCAGGTGCCTGGCGACGACTTTCAGGAAATTCAATAACAGGGGGCTCATCTTACCGGCGAATATGCGATCCAATGCCTGTTGCTTCACGTCAACATTGACCCGAGGCGAGGCGAGAAACGCCTCCAGATCGGGTAACTTGTTCAGAACATCGACCACGACCGAATCAAGTTCTTCGAGCACCTGCTCGGCTCGATTTTGAGCCTGAGCGGCGCCGAGCAGCCCCTTGGCATAAATAACGCCCAGTTGCTCGAGCTGGCTGTCGAACTTGCGCGGTTTTGCGGAGGCATCGCTCATGGGTTAATTCTCGCTTGGGAATTTATCGAGCGACTCGCGAATCAGCGTCGCGTGATCATCGGGTCGCAGTTCCCGGTGGATCAGTTTACCGGCTAGCGTGAAGGCCAGGTCAGCGCCCTGGCCGGCGATCTCTTTGACCGCCGCGTGCTTCGCCGATTCAATGTCCGACAATGCCCGTTGCCGCTCTCGCTCGGCCACCTCCCTGGCTTCCTCCACCAGTTTTTCGCCGGTCACCTTCGCGTCGCGACGTGCTTCGGCCACGATCTCCTGGGCTTCCTCTGCGGCCGAACGCAGTTTCTGCTCGTACTCACTCATCCGCTCGGCGGCGGCGGCATTGCTCCGTTCTGCGTCCTCGATCATGTCGCGAATCGACTTTTCGCGTTTATCAAGGCCGTCCATCAGGGGGCGCCAGGCAAACTTGGACAGAAACGCCAGCAACAACAGAAACACGACTGCCGTGAAAATTGCCAGGTCGGGGTCGGCCGTCAGCGGATTGGTGGACGCCGAGTCTCCCGATTCCTGTTCGGCCGCCCATAGCGGTGCCGCCGACAGAAGGCCGACAGCCAGCGTCCCAATCGTTACCATCAACTGCTTGAAGTTCTTCATTTGACCACGCCGTGATATCAAGAAGGTCGTGATGACGGGCAGCACGAGTGCACAGAATCAAGACACGCTTGCCGACGATCAATTATTGAAGAACATGCAGATAATCAGTGCGAAGAACGTCGCACCCTCGATCAGCGCGGCCGAAATAATCATGGCCGTCTGAATGTTGGTTGCCACTTCCGGCTGACGGGCGATGCTCTCAACGGCTCGAGCCCCAATATTCCCGATCCCGAAACCGGCACCCAGAATCACAATCCCGGCACCAAACGCACCGCCCAGATAGATCAAGGAACCGCCTTCCTGCGCCGCCATGACCGGCGTGGCAAGCAACATCAGCGCGAATACCAGTGCGACAATTTTGACCCACTTCAACATCGTTTCAGTCTCCATTTGGAAAAAACCGGCCTCGGATATAACTCCACCGTTGATGCCTTACTCACTCCCAAAGGTTGCCGACTCAGGCGAATCCACGTCCGCTCGAAGCCCCCTTTTTCGTTCCGACATCAACTTCTCACTCGATTAAGACGCTCCCACGATTACCGAAAATATTCTGCACCCTCGCTCGAACCGACGACCTCGCTCGAACCGACGACCTCGCTCGAACCGACGACCTTCGTCCGATACGCCGGACAATCCCAACCGCAGTCGTTTTCTCCCGCAGGAGATTTGCACGCTCGTTAGTGAGGATGGACCGCCATCCCGATGAACAACCCCGCTAAGAAGACAAAAATGTAGGCCTGCAAGAAGGCCACGAATAACTCCAGCAATCCCAATGCCACGGCCGCCAGAACACTGGCCGGCATGACGCCAAAAAATGCCATGGTCCCGCCCGTTGCACCAATGAATGCTATCAACGTCGCCAAGACGACGTGCCCCCCTACCATGTTGGCTAACAATCGAACCGCCAACACGAAATGCTTGATCCAGTTGCCCAAAACCTCGATCACAAAAATCATCGGCTTCAAGACCAATGACAACCCGGGCGATAAGTCCATGTGCGGCACCTGGGCCACCCAGTAACCGATCGGGCCAAGCTTGACCGAGCCAGCCAGGACCACCGTGCAATAGGTAATGAGCGCCAAAGCGCCGGTCGTGCCGATCGCTCCCGTCGGAGAACCTGCCCAGGGTAACATGCCCAATAAATTGCACGTCAACACAAAGAAGAAGAGCGTCAGCAGGAAGGGTGAGAATTTGTCACCCTCGTGCTTGCCGATCGTGGGCCGAGCGACCTGGTCGCGAATAAAAACGACCATCGCTTCGAATAGATTCCACAGACGGCCTACCGGCCGGCCACCGCCCCGCGCCTGACGGGCCAACGGAACAAAGATGACCACCAAAATCAATGCCGCGATCAACTCCAATACCATGAACTTCGTCAACCGCAGATCAAACGGCTCAATCAACTGATCAATCGGGCCGAATCCGGTCTTCACCTCGATCACCGGTTCGGTCGATTCCCGCACCTGAGGCACAAAGACTTTGCCATCGGTCGACGGGTGAAACATCCGCGGGAATACGAAATGATCCGAGTCCTTGACGTGGCCAATCAGATGTTCGGCCGACAGCGGACTGTGACTGCCCCCCTCGTGGTCGCCCTCCCGATGCTCAGCGACGCCATGCTTACCCGCATCGGCGACGGACCCTAACGCCTTGCCAACATGATCCGCAGTCTTTTGGTCGCCCGACTGCTCGACCGGCGTGTCCAGTTGTTGTTCGCTATCGGAAGCCATCATCCTGAGCCCTAAGGAGAAGTGCCCTGTTGGGTGTCGGCGGTTCGGTTCGGCATCTGGCCGGCCATCAAAATCGTTTCGACGGCCAACATCACGAAGTAAAACGCCAGAATGTAATACACAAACCCCGCTTCAAACAGGGGCCTTTGCAGAAAATATATGACCATGCAGGCGATGAGCGGCAATCCCATGCGTGGGAGCATGCCCAACAAAACCTGGTAGACAACTTGTTCGGACGAAGGAAAGCAAAAAACGATCCCCATCGCGAGAAGCCCGGCGGCAAAGCAAACCGCAAAGGCGACACCGGCACTGATCACGCCGTCGAGCCCCACCAGGCCCGCGCCGAGCGGCAGAATTACCAGCCCGGCAAGGAACATGGCGACAGAAAACACCCACCAGGGGTGGCCAGACAGACCCGGCTTCCGTGGTTGCGCTGCCTGAGGCTCCACCATGAAACTCCTGTCCCTCACAAAATCCCCGTCGCCCGCCCACGTATGTCGCCCGCCCACGTATTTCGGCTCGCAGTACGACCCGGCCCGGCTAATCATCGTCCGACCGATTCGCGGCCGGTGGTGATAGCCCGGCGTCGTCTCGGGACGGTTGTCGTCCAACGGAGTTGTTACGATCGGACGTCGCTTTGACCCGGTCCGCTCCCGCTCCCGCTTCCGAGTCCGTATCGATCGATTCCAACGGCCCGTCACCTTGGACCGTACGGCCCAACGCGACCAACTGCACAATTCCGTACGTCAAACCAACCGTAAATCCCAACAAAGCGAATAATCCAAGCGTGCCGACATACCGATCAACGAGGACGCCCAAAAGACCGGGAGCGATCATGCCGATGGCCACACCCAACGCGCGAGACGCTCGTTGATACGCCGACGCCCAACCAGCTCGATCATCCTGGCGGCCCGACATCCAATCACGACCTCCCGTCAGCCGTTACCAGATCATGTTATCGTTTCTCGAAGGCGCGCAACTCAAAGCCACAAAACAGTTTGCAGAACTAGCTGCCCCTTTTTCCTTCCAGCAGGCCAACCTGCTTTCCTGAAGGCCAACCAAAGCCCGACGGTGGATGATGGGAATCGACAACGGGCAAATACCGCCCGCCTCAAGGGCCCGTCAAAGTCGCCCAATTTATCCGATTTCCGTCCGATGGTCAACCAGCAGCGAATCGATTGAGGCCGTTACCGATGGACGTTTGAAATATCGCAAGCCATTGTAGATCAACAGGTTAACCACGACCGGTTTGGCCCGTCCGGACTGAGGCCTTCCGGCCGAATGCCCACACTCGTGCGGCTCGGTTTGAGCCGCCCCGCTGAGACAACGTCCCGCGAAGGGTAGGAAAGGCAACCGCCAGGGGTTCCGATTTTTCTTCCTCGGTCCGTAATTCACCGTAACCGCTTGTGAATTCTCGACTTTCTAGCCAAAGATCACGGTTGGGCTATCACCCATGTAGGTGGTGCGCGTTGCATTTTCGTGCTTTTCGGTTAGACTCGGGAATACAAGAGTCATGCTCATAACCCGACTTTGGGGCAGGCGAATGGGAGCTGTTCGTAGAGGAGGGTCCCCACCGAGCGTTAACTCTCCAGTCGACCTGGAACGAGAGTGGCACCGACCGAATGCCGATGCACGAAGTGAGGGCGGTGTCGGGCGGTCTGGCAGACGATGATTGCGTCAAGCACGATGGTGATGGGTTTTGCCGAGTAGGGAAACGAACGTGGCAAAGTAGCCCAAACCGCTGTGATGCGACGATCACCTGCCGGTCGCGTCCGTTCGGGCGTCGAACACTTCCGGCGCGTCGGCAGGGAGAAGGAGCGGAACACGGACGGACCCAACGCAACCAAAGCAGCGCTTGCGTTGCTCTAACACCGTTCATGCAGGGCCAGTCCATTGATCACCGCCGCTGACCTCAAAACGCAAACCGTGAAAGACCTCTGTGCCATGGCGCGGAAGATGGGTCTCACGGGTGTTCACTCCATGCGGAAAGACCAGTTGGTGCGTGCGGTTGCGAAGGCCGTCCGTGCGCAGGCCGCCGCGAAGCGGAAGAGCCCACGGGCCGCTACTGGCAAGAAGCGAACCGCGACCGCCGGTGCTCGGGAGACGCAACATCGTCAGGCCAAGCGTCGTCAAACCAAGTGCGGGCAAACGAAGTCGCCGGCGGCAAAGACGAATAGCCGAGTACCCTCGGGAGGCGCAAAGCCATCGGGATCCGCAAAACGAACGTCGACGCGGCGTACCGATCAGGGAGCGCTGACGGCCGCCGAGTCGAAGCCGAGGAATCCGCGAATCGCTCGTAAATTACGCAAGGCGAGCAACCAACGCGAGCAGCAGCGAGACCTGTCGGCCGCGAGCACCGTCGCCGCGCGCAACGCCAAGCGGGCGAGCCAGCGCAAGACGACTCGACCCAAGGCCACCGCCAAGCCGGGCAAGGACCGTATTGTTCTGCTCGTGCGCGACGCATTTTGGCTGCACGCATGTTGGGATATCACTCGCCAGAGCGTATTGCGAGCTCAGGCCGCGCTTTCGGAAAACTGGCACAATTGCCGGCCGGTACTGAGACTGCTCCATGTTGAGACGGGTGCGACCACCAGTACGGCCGAGCAGGTCGTGCGTGAGATCCCCATTCATGGCGGTGTCCGCAACTGGTATATCGACCTGCAGGATTCCCCGCACAGCTACCGAGTTGACATCGGTTATTCGTATGATAACGACCGTTTTCACGTCCTGGCCAGAAGCAACGTGGTGACGACTCCTCGGCCGGGAAGTAGTGATGACATTGATGAGAACTGGTCCGATATCGCTGAGAACTATGAAAAGGTCTTTGCACTCAGTGGTGGTTATGAACCGAGTAGTGTCGGCGGTGATCTGCAGCAGTTGTTCGAGGAGCGGTTACGTCGGCCGATGGGCAACCCGATTGTCGGGCCGATGGGCGGTGCCTCTGAGCACGTGATCCGTCGTGACCGGGACTTCAGCTTCGAAGTGGATGCCGAGATGATCATCTATGGTTCGACGAAGGCCAATGCCCACGTCACACTCGGAGGCGAACCCGTTCGGTTGCGGCCTGACGGCAGTTTCACGGTTCGAAAGAGCATGCCCGATCGGCGACAGGTGTTGCCCGTCGTCGCCTGCAGTCGGGACGGTGCCGAACAGCGCACGATCGTGCTGGCCGTCGAACGTAACACGAAAGTGATGGAGCCTCAGATCCGCGAGGCCAGCGACTAAGCTGGACGCTCATCGCCGGAGGTCGATCGTGAGCGGTTGGCTCAACGACCCCTCACTCGACGTGTAGGTTGGGAGCACGTGTTCTTTGGCTGCCGGCGGTGAAAGAGGGTCCTCGGTCATCGCCCAAATCGACTTGCTCCGATCGTCTGCCGTTGCTAGGATGCCGGAAGAGGTTCACGCGAGCCTCCAGGGCATTATCCTCTGCCATGCTCGTGTTGACGGTGTTACTTTTTTCTGTAACTCACGGGCACCCACGCCATGACGCACCTTGACGCACAACGTGACCAATTGCTCACGCTGATCGGTTCGCTCGACCGTTGCGCCGTCGCATTTTCCGCTGGTGTCGACAGCACGGTTGTGGCAAAGGCTGCCGCCCTGGCCTTGCCAGATCGAAGTGTGGCGGTCACCGGGGTCAGCCCGAGCCTGGCCGCTGGGGAGTTGGACGAGGCCCGCCGATTGGCCCAGTTGATTGGCATTCGCCATCTCGAAATCGATACGCGTGAAATGGCACAGTCGGACTACACGGCCAACGCCCCGGACCGATGCTACCATTGCAAAACGGAACTCTATCGGCAGATTCACGACCGGCGGGACGAACTCGGGGTGGACGTGATTCTCAACGGGGCCAATGCCGATGACCTGTCCGACTTCCGGCCGGGGACGCAGGCGGCCGAGGAACAAGAAATCCGCAGCCCGCTGGCCGAATGTGGCCTGACCAAATCGGACGTCCGCGCGTTGGCCCGCTCATGGGACCTGCCCATCTGGGACAAACCGGCCACCCCCTGCTTGTCCAGCCGCATCGCCTACGGCGAACGGGTCACGACGGAGCGGTTACAGATGATCGATCAGGCCGAGCAGTTTCTCCGCAGTCACGGGTTAGAGACCGTTCGCGTGCGGTACCACAAAGGGGATCTGGCGCGGATCGAGGTTGGCGAGTCGGACGTGCCGCGACTGGCGCAGATACCGCTGCGAACGACGCTTGTCGAACGGCTCCAGGCGATTGGTTTCAAGTTTGTGGCGTTGGACCTGGTCGGATTTCGCTCGGGTAGTCTGAATGTGCTTGTGCCCGTCGAACAGCTCAAATCCGGCCAACGTGCCTAGCGAGGTCGTGGGCCGGGCGATTGGGTGGTCCCAGTCATACAGTGGTCCCAGTCATACAGTGGTCCCATTCATAAGGGGGTCGCAGTCATAGGGGGGAGACTTGCCGGGAGGCGTTTGTCGCGACGGATCGGGAATCCGCCGACGCAGACCGTTCCACTGGGCGAATGTCGATCGAGCGGAGGTTGTCAGTTTGCCCGGATCGTTCCATACTGGCATTGGGAACAACCTCCATCGCCGACCCTCCCAAAAGTCACATCATGTCCGATGAATGCTCCAATTCCTCTGATCTTTCCCCCGACCCCGATCTATCGGGAAAGCGGTTAGGGGACTTCCAGGTGCTCCGCCGCCTGGGACGAGGCGGAATGGCTGACGTGTTTTTGGCCGAACAAATCTCGCTCGGTCGGCAAGTCGCGTTGAAAGTGCTCAAGCACAAATTGGCCGAGGACGACGGCTACGTGCGCCGGTTTCACAACGAGGCGCGGGCCGCTGCGTCGTTGGTTCACGCCAACATTGTGCAGATTCACGAAGTTGGCAATGTCGACGGCGTTCATTACATCGCCCAGGAATATGTTGCCGGTCAGAATCTGAAACAGTGGCTGGCCCGGCACGGAAACTCGGACGCGCCAACGACCGTTCATATCATGCGTCAGGTGGTGGCTGCGTTGCATCGTGCGTCGCAGCAGGGAATTATCCATCGTGATATCAAACCCGAAAATATCATGCTCTCGAAGACCGGGGAGGTGAAGGTTGCCGATTTCGGCCTGGCGCGGGCTACCTCCGAGCAGCAGGCTGTCAATCTAACCCAGGTTGGCGTGGCGCTAGGCACGCCGCTTTACATGAGCCCCGAACAGGTCGAAGGGAAAGTCGTCGATCCCCGCAGTGACCTCTATTCGCTGGGAGTCACTTGCTTTGAAATGCTTACCGGGCGCCCACCCTTCGAAGGGGATACGCCGTTGAGCATCGCCGTTCAGCACTTAAAGAACGACCCGGAACGGATCGAGAACGTGCGCCCTGACCTGCCGGGCGGATTGTGCCGGATCGTCCACCGTCTCCTGGCGAAACTGCCGGCCGACCGATATGAGTCGCCGGCCGAACTGATGCGCGACTTGCGCATGCTGCACATCGAGGGCTTGGAGGAAACGCCTTCCGGGATCGAGGAATGGGACACGCCAGAACTCCTTGCGCTGGTTGAATCGCGCAGCCAAGCCACGCAACAGTTGAAGGTTCTGATGAAATCGCAGACGGCGACCGGCTCGACGTACCGCTTCGTTGTCCCGATCGTCGTCGCGGCTTTCTTCAGCCTGCTGGTCGGGGGCGTTGCGGCTTGGGTGGGGCGTCCGGCGAGTCTCCTGTCGGATAATCCCTTGGCGATTGAGCGCAAGGAGACTCCCTTCCTGCAGTATTGGTATGCCGTCGAGCTCAACACGGAGGAAGGATGGCTCAGCATTGAAAAGAACTTCGCGCCGACGAGCCCAGTGAACCAACTGTACGCGAACCGTGCCAAGCAGCGATTGGCCGAGTGGTACCGGCAAAACGACCTTCCTCAACGAGCCGAATCGCTGTATCGCGAGTTGGCCGGTCTGGCAGTAGAAGACCATTTCTTCGGAGCAGCCGGCCTGATCGGGCAGGCCAATATCTGCGCTCAGCGAGGGGACCAGCAACGCGCACTGGCTCACCTTGCCGCGGCGATGCCCTGGCTGTCGAAACTGCCACCCGATCAACGCCAACTGGCTACCGACCTGCTCGACGCCAAACTTCGTGAACCGTTCAATCAGGTCGCAAGAGATTTCGACCTGCAACCGGCACCCGAGACTCGAGAGCAGCAGCCGCAGGGTTGATGTCCGGAGGGCGACGGCATCGATTCACAACCCGTAGAATAGGAAAGGCCCGCACCCCTTCTGGCGATGGAACGCAGGCCTCGAACGGATTCGCTCGCGGGCGTCAACGCCCGCAATCCGGCCGCCGCCTAGCAGCCGTTACATGGTTCGCAACACCCGACCGATCGGACCTTCAGCAACCGGCACCGTGCCGGTCCACAACGGGGTGCCGCTACGGAGATGGTCTGCGGGACCATTTTGCAAACCGGTACGCAAACCTCTTTCTGCACTTGCTTCGGGACCATGATCGTGCAACGAACTTTCTCCTTAATGGGGACCATCTTGCACGTGGTCACCGGGCAGGTCCGCGTGACTGTTTTGGGAACACAGACCATGCAGGTTACCTGACGCGTTACCTGTTGCGGCACCATTTTGCACGTCTGGTAGGTTTGAGGGCGACTCTCAGTCCGATACGAACATACGCGGACTTTTCGCGTGCGTATCTCCGTCTTGTAGTGACAAACTCGCTCCTTGCACGTACGCACTTCCGGACGGCAGACGGTCACCATGCACTCGTACGGCACGTCTTCGACCACCGTCTTGCAGACCGTCACGGGCACTTCCCTGGTCACGAGATTCGCGACCCAGACTTTTCGACAGACGGTCCGCGTGGCGGGCGTGCATTGATCACAACACCCACAGCCGGAAAAACGACATCGGCGGCCACAGACGCGACAACAACCACCACGACAAGGAACCTCGACCATTTGGGAGTCCCAGTGACCCTCATCGCATGTCACTTTGCGAACCTCCTGGACAGGAACAATCTTGCAGACCTTGCGGGTACCGGCTCGCTTTTCCTGGTGGGGAACCATCACCGTGTACTGCTTGTCCACTGTTTCGTAGACGGGCACCTGACACGTGTATTGTTGCTCCTGTTCCGTCCAGACCGGAACCTGCACCTGGCACTGGCGAGTCTTGGTCTCGTAGACCGGCTTATAGACCGTTTGCGTCACCGAGCGTGTCTGCGGCTGCTGCACCATTACCGTATATTGGCGCTCGACTTGTTGGGTTTCGGTGACCCTCTTGTAGCGAGTGACCAACTGCTCGCGAACTTGTGGCACATATTGAGTGCAGGTAACGATCCGCTTCTCCGTCGTCCATTGAGGGACCATCACGACTTTCTGAACGCACGAGTGGGAACAGGGCGCGACCACCGGATCGCAACCGCATCCTGGATCCGCGGCCGCCGCACGCGGTGCTCCCACAATCGCCATTAAGGTCAGACCTAAGGCCATCGGCCCTGAAAGAAACCGTTTGAGTGACATGAATTCCGTCCTTTCGCTTCAACAGAAGCCTTCATATACCAGGGTGCATGCGAACGTGCAGCCGCTTCGTCTCCCAACCTCCCGGCGAGTGTCAGTGGGCTCGGGATCGGTGCCCGCGTATGCTTTGACTGCGGGTCCGGAAGAAAGAGACTGTAGCTGTTACGTAAAATAGACGATTAACACAGTGTGCGCAGTCTATGCTGGCGCACTTGGACCGTCAAGCAACCGGAGGGCCCGTTCCCATAGTCGTTTGGGCCATGGTCGTTTGGGCCAGGTCGAGTGGCGGGACGGTTCGGTCGTCGGTTGAGCCCGTACGGTCGGAAACCGCTGGGGGAGGGGGCTTTGCGCGCGAGCGGTGCCTCAAATTGTCGGTTCGGCGGTTGGCAGTTGGGCCGAGCCTGTTAGAATTAGGAGCGACTTTTTTCGGGCCCCCTTCGTCTAGTGGCCCAGGACATTGGATTCTCAGTCCAAAGACAGGGGTTCGACTCCCCTAGGGGGTACTTGGCTGCTTGGCAACGAATCGCACGAATTCGCAACAGGCGGCAACAGAGCCCGGTTTTCCCGGGCTTTTCTTGCTTCTTGCGAGTCGGTGCGCGATTGTGCGGCAGATTGCTGTGCCTGATTCTGTGCCGCTTCAGTGCCGTTTTTTGCATTCACTGTGCCGGATTCTGTGCCGCGCACCTCGTGGGTTGCTATTGTCACCGCGTCGGCGTAGTGGTCATCGATCACTTGCAGATAGTGCTTGTCCGCAATCGTCGCCGAATTACCGATCCACTCGCACACGACGTGCAGGGGGAATCGGCTGGTCAGTTCCGTTTGCCGACTGGCTCGAAGGTTGTGGAACAACCTGGGCCAGGGCTTCACACTCGCCCTTTGCATGATCCGCAGCAGTTGTGTTCGCAAATTTGCGTTGCGATCGCGGTATCGTGTAATGACATGCTCCGTTCCCGCCTCGGCTTCGTCAAACACAGCTTCCAGGTAGGGCCGCAGCTCGGGGAACAACGGGATCATTCTCGATTCGCCGCCGGCGTGATGTTCGGTCTTTGGGCTTTGTATCGTGACGCGGTTGTGTTCCCAATCCACATCGCCCCATTTCAGGCTTAGGTGTTCCGATGGGCACCGCAGCCCGCCATAGCGGCTCAGCGCTACGATCAGCCGCCATTCCGCATCCGGGCAGGCATCAATCACTTTCTCGATGGTGGCGGTTTTGACGAAGTGCACCCGCGTTGCATTCACTTGGGCCGGCGTCGAAAGATCGGCGAATGGGTTCTCGGCAATCAATCGTTTCCGCATCGCAGCCCGGAAGAATTGCCGCGCCCGTTTCACTTCGCGGCTTACTGTAGCCTCCGATAGTTTCTTCCGCAGGGTTTCTCGCCAATCGTCCGCATCCCCTGGGCTGATTTCCGCCAGCATTCGTTCCCGCCCGAAATGGTCGATCAAGAGTCTCCGGGTCATTTCGTAGTTGCGTTCGGTGTTTGGCTTCAGGTTGGCTCGGCCTTTGATGTAAGCATCGAGAAACGCCCCCAGCGTGTCGGTCGGCGCTTCTTTCTTTCGCTTGGGGATCAGATCGACCGCAGCCAACTTGTCCGCCAGCGTATCCGGTAGATCGGCTACCCATCGGGCCGTTTCGTTGTCCCACCCACAGCCAGACACCGCAGC